>NC_014393.1:1238169-1547712 GCF_000145275.1 Clostridium cellulovorans 743B | reverse complement strand
ACCAGCTAAAGCCATACCTACAGCTGTAGAAATACCTTGCCCTAATGAACCCGTTGACATATCAACACCTGGAACATAGTTCATATTTGGATGACCTTGTAGTATTGAATCAATCTTTCTAAGCTTCATAAGTTCTTCTTTTGGGAAATATCCTTTTTCAGCAAGTACTGAATATAGTACTGGTGCTGCGTGACCCTTTGATAAAACAAATCTATCTCTGTTTTCATCCTTTGGATTTTTAGGGTCTACATTCATTTCAGCAAAATATAATGTTGTCATTATATCTGCTATTGAAAGTGATCCACCTGGATGACCTGATTTTGATTCAGTAATCATAGTCACGATATCTTTTCTTACATTTGTTGAGATTGCCTTAAGCTCATTAGTATTGTAAGACATGAATTTTACCTCCTGAATTTTCGTAATTTAATTTTGGGAAATTATTTTACCAATACGTTTATATTAACATAAAACCGTTATTATATCCAAACTTTATAGTTAAAATTTTTATCGATTTCTTATTAGTTTTTTCCCATAATAACGTTTATTGTGTAACACATTTAAATATAGTGTAGCACATTACTTATTCTATCATATATATCATAACTCTTACAACACTAGGTTTTTTTTATCTGCTTATACGTTTGCAATTAGATCTTTATAGTTTCTTTAAATATAATATATTTTAAAATATAAATAATTTTTTATTTATCAACATTTTTCATACATTTATATAAACCAGTTAGAGTAGCTAAATTATAGATTTATTAATAGAAACTAATACCCATAAGAACATAAAAAAACAACTTTAAGATAAAGCTGTTTTTAACAATTATTAATATAAAAGAGGATGCCTCTCAAACTAATTCTTCAATCATTTTGAGACATCCTCTTTCTTCATACTAGAGACATACTTACCACTATTGCCTCGTCGACTTTTTTCATATCAACATCTGACATATGACCGATTTTTTCTTTTAGCCTTTTCTTATCTAGCGTTCTTACTTGTTCTAACAAAACTACTGAGTCCTTGTTGAGGCCATATTCTTCAGACGAAATTTCAACATGTGTAGGAAGTTTCGCTTTGTTAATTTGCGAAGTTATTGCTGCAACGATTACTGTAGGGCTATATTTATTGCCTACGTCATTTTGAATAATGAGAACCGGACGGATACCCCCTTGTTCTGATCCGACAACTGGGCTCAAGTCAGCATAATATATATCTCCTCTTTTCACTACCATTGTCATCTCGTATCTCACTCTCCGAAAGACTTACTTCATAATCTATTAATCCTGTGAGTTCACCTTGAATTCCTAACTCTGCAAATTCCATATTTAGTCTAGCCATTTCAATATAACCTTTTTTCATTTCTTCTATTGTTGCTAGTCTTTTCTTCTCATTAATATAATGTATTATTGCTTCCTTTATAAATTCCGTTTTCTTTTTTCCATCATATTCCAAAGTTTTTTCAACTTCTTCAAAAAGTATTTCAGTGAGGTCTACCACCATATTTTTAGATTCCAACATTACAATCACTACCTCCTACTAACCCTACAGTAACCATGTATAGCTATATTATTTAAAAAAATCCTTGTGTAATTAAAACTCTTTATATGTTAATACTGTCCTTAAATAATTCTAACTATACATAATTCCTTATTTTTATGACTTTATTATCTTGTATGTATACTCGTGGAACACGTTTCCCTATCATGCATACCACTTCATAATTTATAGTTTCTAAGAGTCCTGCTATGTCGTCAGCATCCATTTTCACATTATCACACTGTCCCATTAGTATGACTTCATCGCCAATCTTAACATCATCAATATCTGTGACATTAACCATACATTGGTCCATGCAAATTCTCCCAACTACTGGAGCTAATTTCCCATTGATTATTACTTGTGCTTTATCTGATAGCTGACGAGTATAACCATCAGCATAACCTACTGGCAGTGTTGCTATTATCTCTTCTTTTTGTGTTTTGTAGGTTCTTCCATAACTAATTGAATAATCTTTGGGTAACTTTTTTACGTGTATTATGTTTGTCTTTAGAGTCATAACGGGTTTTAGCAACAGTTTTGATACATTGACCTCCTTTGAAGGATAGTAGCCATACATTATTATCCCTGAGCGTACTGCTTCAAAATGCGTATCCTTTAAGTCTATTATTGCAGCGCTATTTGCAATATGTCTTATTTTAATATTTATGCCTCTTTCTTCTAGGTTATGAATAAAATCTTCATATTTTTTTAACTGTTCTAAGGTAAATTTCTTATTAGCTTCATCTGAAGTTGAGAAGTGTGAAAAAATACCCTCTATCGATATATTAGGTAACTTGGAGATTTTATATACCTCTTCTACACTATTTTTATCAGGCATAAATCCAATTCTCCCCATACCAGTATCTAAAGCTACCTGTATTTTTATTATTTTATCTTCCGCCTTAGCAATATCAGAAAGTTCCTTAGCATATTCATAAGTAAAAACAGTAGGAGATATGTCATATTTAACAAGGCTATCTCCATAGATAGTTGGAGTATATCCAAGTATCATTATAGGACATTTTATACCATTGCGTCTTAGCTCTACAGCCTCACTTATTACAGCTACAGCTAAAGCTGTAGCACCATTCTCTAAAAGTATCTTACTAGTATCAATAGCTCCATGACCATATCCATCAGCCTTAACTACAGCAATAATATCCTTTGCTCTTGTTATTTTCTTTATCTCTCTCATATTATGAGCTAAATTATCTAAATTTATCTCTGCCCAAACTGGTCTGATATGTTTAAACATGTTCATCCTACCTTCCAACTATAAACAAGTTTTTGTCCACTTCTTTATTTATAACAAAATTATCATATTTTGCAGTTAATGTTATTTCACCTTTATTATTATAAATAACTAGCTTATATGGCACTAAAGAATCATTATCAATAAATAAATCTCCACTATTAATATTGTTATTATTCCTAAGCATAATCAAGGAAAGTTTTATGTATTCTTTAGTTCCTTCCTTAACTATGGATGTCCTTATTTCCTGTTCCGTATAAAGCAAGTTTATAAAATCTTTAAAAAAAGTATATCTATATATTTCATCAAATTCCTTAGAAGTCTCAAAACTATGTCCAGTTTTTAAATTATTCACTATTAACTTTTCTTTATTAAATAATAATACTCTTTCACCATTGATTTCAACCCTATATCCATAATTCTTTAAATAAAATTGTTTACATTTATCTTTACTTGTTTGTCTGGAATTTTTATACTCCATGGTAACATCAGAACTGTATCCATCTATATCTTTTAAATAATCTAATACTTCTTCATTTGTTTTTGGGGTATCCATATACTTGTACAAAGCTAATCCTGAACCTGCTATAATCACAAGAACAGTTAATACTATAAGTATAACCTTTATATATTTCACCAAGACCTCCAAAAATAAATAGCTTCAAGTTATTATTATTATCAAAGTATTCTAAATATGATATAAAATATATATATGATTACTCAATTAACTAGCACACCTTATTTATATAACAACTTTTATAAACTAAATAGAAACGCTTTTAATTATTAATTTTAACGCAAAAAAAGAGATGAAATCGCACCCTTAGAAGATACGAATTCATCTTATATATAATACTATTTACATTAATTTGTTGCTACATTTTCTAGATCTACTTGATCAAAATCACCTATAAATTCATCTATGTATTCACCTAAAACATCTATTAAATGGACTGGTGATACAACGTTGTCCCAAAGTAGCTTAAGTAAGCTTTGTACCTTATGTCTTTGAGGACTGATTATTTTAACTAGATCTTCTTCTTGAAATACTACTCCTTCACTATTGGAATGGGTTCTAATAGCTTTTATACCATATCCTTGAACCTCAATATTTTTTCCACAAACTTCAATTTCAATAGTATTTCTTATTAAATTGTATTGGTAAGCATATTCAATTGTGCCTTCCATATGACTTTTACTCAATGTTTGTACAATTTCCACAAGCAACCCCCCATTGTGAAATTAATTTCACAAATATTATGCTTTAATATTATCACAATGAATAAGTATAAATTGTCGTTTTGTTGTTTTTTGATCGTATAATCGTATGACTTACTGCGACATTATATCTTAGAAACTACCCATTCTGATAACACTAATTTACATACAAGTATTTTTACTGTTTTTTATGGTATATTAAGTATTTACATTTTTGTCGAATCAAAAAATATAATGTATAAAAAAATAGTTATTTTTTTTGAAAACCCTATATTTTTTTTATTAAAAAACTAGCTAATTATATTCTAATACAATTTATTTATCATAATTAGTTATATTCAATTTGATATAGTTTATGCCGTTTAGAAACATAGGTAGAGCTTGTTAACTGAAACAGATCCTATTTAACAAACTCTACCTTTCTTCACTTATATATAGTTCTTGATATTAATTTACCAATTTTATTAGTAATCCACTACTTCCTTTATTACATCCATAAGCACGTTTCTTTTCACAGAAATATATTTTGATATGTCTTCTAAAACCATCAAAGTTAAAATTACAATTGCTGCATCTGACTTTTTATAATTTTCTACTCCAAAATACTTTTTATTATTCTCAAGATGTTGCTTTCTATAAGCTATCTCCTTGTAGACACTATCAAAACTCTCATATAAACTTCTATAGGATACCTTTAAAAAAGACGTCTTAACCATTTCTCCACTATCACAAGTTTTTTTTATTATCTCATCAATCCTATTACCTTTATATTTAGCTTCCATTGACCGTCTATAAAGATCAGCTATATAAGTAGACAACACTGTTGAATCTATTATTGCTACTTCATCATTAGTATTAAAAACTATTCTTAACTCTCCATCAAAGGCTTCTTTAACTTCTCTACTTAACCCCTTCATCCTTTGATTAAATCCTTCTTTAAATTTTGAATCTAAAATAAAATAGTTCAATTCATTAGCAGAAACGAGCTCTAAAAATTGCATAAAGTTTTTATACTTATTCTGAATATTATTATCTTTCATAGCTGCACCATCTCGTATTCTATTTTTTTCTTAGAGTTAATCCTATAAAACTAGCTTATGTACTTTAAATGAATTTATACTTTCATTTTTATTTTAGCTACATTACAACTTATCCCTAGGTAGGTATAATCCAAATTATTTAGTTGATCTTTTAAAGTAAAGTATTACTATACTTTTCAAATCTATTCTTTTAAAATCTATTCTTTTGAAATTTCTATAACATCTATAATGGAACTATCTGAAGGATTGTATGTTATTTCTACATTATCTTTAGGATTTAGCATTACTACACTTCTATCTTTTTCAGAGGATATTACAAATACTCTATCACTATTAGATAAAACAATAAAATAGTATGAGTTTCCTTCAATTACTGTAGTTCTTATTTCTGCTATAGTTCCTTTTACTACCTCAGTTTCGTTATTTCTATTACCAGCAATACCATTCTTAGAAATAGCGGAAATATATGCTTTTTCACACTCAGCAATAGTATCACCAATGGCCCCAATTTGATATTGATTTATATTTACCATTGCATATTGCTTAACAAGCCCTGCTTCGTCTTTAAGAGCCATAAAATAAGTTGGTTGATTGTCTATATTAAGCAATAAAGGAAAGGTAGCCTTATATCCAAATTGTTGAACCAACCCTTCTGCTGAAGCCATACCTGAATATTCTTCAGCTCCAGATATATTATAGAACTTAGTTTCCTTTGTCCTTTGATTAACTAATATAAATCCTATATTAGACTCATCTTTACCCACTGAAGTAACACCAGTGTACATATATACATCATCATTTAAGGCAATATAATTATATCCTTCAGTAGTATTTTTTACATCTCGTTGACCAAATATAGAATTCCAAAATCCATGAGTTAAAGAACCATAATCATTATATTGATTTATAATTCTTTCTGAGTTATATACTCTATCTACCCAAGTTGGTATTTCATCTAATTTATAATAAGCTGTTTCCCCTGTTACAGCATTTAAAATTACAGCTCCAGCTATATCTTTTCCTCCATATAGCCCAATGGACGTATTTACATGCGATATTATCCAAAACGGGTCTCCATTTTCATCAATTTCAAACTCTGGTTCATCAAAAATCATATCTGGGTATTTAAACCTTATATATCTTTTTAAATCTCTACTAAAAAATTCTGATGGAGAATATTTAATCCCTTCATTAAGTCTTACACATGTCACTTCTTGTGATACCATATCTACCATTATATAGGCAGCAATTCCAACTTCTTTATTATTTAACCATTTAAAAAAACCGCCATATCTAAGAGGTGTAACTCTTACAGGTCTGCCCTTATAATTTATTTGTGTATACATGTCTGTCACCTCAAATTGAGATACTAAATCAGACATCTCACCCATTTTACGCTCGCCAAGCTTAGCTGATGAGTCCTTATCTAGAGCAGGAATCATATCATAGGAAATTGATTGTACGTCTTTTAAAAAGTCTCCTTCATTAACTGTTAGTAAACTTTGATAAGCTTTTGCATTAAAAATTCTTGCAGAAGAAATTAATCCTCCAATTAAAATTATAATTACAATGAGAAACGCTAAAGCAGATATACTACTAACCGATATACTGCTACCACCTACACTTTTTCCAACAGATACTTTCACATTATTAATAACCTTCTCAGTTCTAGATGACTTTCTTATCATTTCAGCTGTTACCGATGCTATCAAAACTATAACAAGAATAAATAGGATAAAAATAGCAGTACTTACTGAGTGAATTGTTGCTGCTGGCAATAAGAGATAATAAAGTGCAAAACTCAAAATAATAATCATTATTATTGGTAGTACTATTTTGATAATCTTTTTCATATTTTCTCTCCTCTTTTGTATAAATTTGATTCTAACTTCATTTTACACTACATTAGTCTATCTAACTATATCATTTACTAAACACTATCATTAGCTAATAAGTAACAATACTCTTTGTAAAAACATAATATATTCTGTACGACCTTCAATTAATATAACGTACTAAGGAGGATTGCTTTATGGATAATTTGCCAAAGAAAACAGCTAAAGAATTAGATTATGGAAAGGCATATGTAAAATATCAACCTTTTAGAGACTTGTATGATCTTAAAACAGCTCTTAAAAGAGGAACTATTTTTAAAGCTCTAGATAAACCAAAATCAATACAATTACTCTAGATTAAATTAAAATATTTTTCCATTATAAATAATTAATTTGCTTATAATGAAATCTATTTTAATTAATGTAGTCTTCGACTTTAATATATAAAAATTTAAGAAACGCAAGATTTATTAGATATGCTACGAGGGGGAATAAAAAGTGGAACGCAAGGAATTGTTAGATAAAATATATGACGTTGGTTTCTATTTAGTAGACTTAAATCTGTATTTAGATACACACGTAGATAGTGAAGAAGCCCTTGATGAATTAAATCAATATAGTAGAGAGCTAGCTAAACTTCGTGAAGAATATGAAAAAAAATTTGGTCCGCTAACAAACTTTGGTCTTCAAAGTGCAGAAGATTGGGAACAA
The DNA here is from genome assembly GCF_000145275.1 of Clostridium cellulovorans 743B. Lineage (NCBI taxonomy): Bacteria > Bacillati > Bacillota > Clostridia > Eubacteriales > Clostridiaceae > Clostridium > Clostridium cellulovorans. Next base: position 1,540,107 of record NC_014393.1, on the reverse strand, counting down.
TGGATTTCTTCACCTTGGCCATGGGAAAAAGATTTTAATTAATATAAACGGAGGATAAAAAAATGTGGTACTACGAAAAAAGATTAGAAATGCCTGTAAGAATATCAAAACCGGATTTAAGATTTACTAAGGCTTTATTAACTCAGCTTGGAGGACCTGACGGAGAACTTAGTGCTTCTTTAAGATATTTAAGCCAAAGATATACAATGCCTACTGGAAAGACTAAAGGTTTATTAACAGATATTGGTACAGAAGAATTAGCTCATTATGAAATGATTTGTACAATGTTATATCAGCTTACAAAAGGTGCTAGCATAAGAGAATTAAAAGCTGCTGGATTAGATACAAATTACTCAGTACATGGAAAAGCGTGCTATCCTGCTGATTCCAATGGTGTGCCTTGGACCGCAACTTATATTCAAGCTACTGGTGATCCAATAGCTGATTTAAATGAAGATTTAGCAGCTGAAGCTAAAGCAAGAGCTGCATATGATAGATTAATTCTTCAAACCGATGATCCAGATGTTAAAGATGCTTTAAAATTCTTAAGAGAAAGAGAAATCGTTCATTATCAAAGATTTGGGGAAGCTTTAGTTAGCATTCAAGACGCAATCTTACCATAGAAGCTTTCAAATCCATTTACCATAATGTTCAAAACAAAAGTCTGCAAGGTTTATCCTGCAGACTTTTTCAGTGTTTCATTATTAAAATTTCAGCAATAGCTTATATGATTTTTAAAGCATCAATAAGTTCTATGTAAAAACTTTAATTGAAACATATATATTTGATTTCACTAAATTATAAAGTTTTATATAGTCCTACTACATTTTCTACAGTGAAACCATATTCAGCAATAACCTTTTCTGCTGGTGCTGAAGCTCCAAACTTATCTATAGCAAGTACTTTTCCATCAAGACCAGTATATCTATCCCAGCCTAAAGATGCTCCCATTTCTATAGCTAGTCTCTTTCTTGTGTTTCTTGGTAACACAGCTTCTTTGTATTCACTTGATTGTTTATCAAAGCTTTCCATACTAGGCATACTTACTACTCTTGTGTAGATTCCTTCTGCTTCTAAAGCTTTTTGAGCTGTTACTGCAAGATTTACTTCTGAACCAGAAGCTATCAAAATACCATCTAATTCTCCTGAAGCTTCACTTACTATATAGCCACCTTTTTTAACACCTTCATAATTAGTTCCTGCCATAGTAGTAACGTTTTGTCTTGTTAATACTAATGCAGTTGGGTGGTCTTTAGATTCTACAGCTAGTCTCCAAGCAGCTGCAGTTTCTGTAGCATCTGCTGGTCTATAAGTAACCATATTTGGAAGTGCTCTAAGTGTTGCTAATTGCTCGATAGGTTCGTGAGTTGGTCCATCTTCACCTACAGCAATAGAATCGTGAGTTAATACATAAGTTACTGGCAAGCCCATTATAGCTGCCATACGTACAGCTGGTTTTAAGTAATCACTAAATACGAAGAAAGTTCCTCCGAATACTTTTAAACCACCATGAAGTGCCATACCATTTAACATAGATGCCATAGCAAATTCACGAACACCAAAGTTTATATTTCTTCCATCTGGTGTTTCCTTTGAATAATCACTTGTATTCTTTATATTTGTTTTATTTGAATGTGATAAATCTGCAGAACCTCCAAGGAAGTTTGGTAGCGCTTTAGCGATAGCATTAATTGCTTCATTATTTGTGTTACGTGTTGCATCACTATGTCCAACTTCATATTTTGGCATAACTGCTTCTAAATCAACAAGTAAGTCACCGCTCATAACAGTTTCTAATTCAGCAGCTAGTTCTGGATATTCTTTTTTATATTCTGCTAACATTTCGCCCCATGCTTTGTTTACAGAAGCACCTTTATCTGCAACTTTTTCTTTAAAATCAGCATATACTTCATCAGGAACAAAGAAAGGCTCATAACCCCATCCGTATGATGCTTTAGCAAATTTTCCGTCTTCTTCACCTAATGGTGCACCATGTACGTCACAAGTACCTTGCTTAGCAGAACCATGTCCAATTATAGTTTTTATTTCTATGATTGATGGTCTCTCTGTTTCTTTTTTAGCTTCTTCAATAGCTTTTGAAATGGCAACTATATCAGTTCCATCTTCAACCTTTTGAACATGCCATCCATAAGACTCATATCTCTTTAAAACATCGTCTTTAAAAGTTTTTGATAAATCTCCATCTAGACATATGTCATTTGAATCATATAAAACTACCAAATTACCAAGCTGTAATTTTCCTGCTAATGAAGATGCCTCAGAAGTTACCCCTTCCATTAAATCTCCATCTCCGCAAATAGCGTAGTTCATATGGTCTATAACCTTGAAATTTTCCTTATTGTATCTCTTAGCTAAAATGCTTGATGCCAAAGCCATACCTGCTGCCATAGGGATACCTTGTCCTAATGGTCCGCTAGTAGCATCAACTCCATCTGTATGTTTAAATTCTGGATGCCCAGGAGTCTTAGAACCCCATTGACGGAAGTTCTTAAGGTCCTCCATTGATACATCATAACCACATAAATGTAGCATTCCGTATAAAAGCATTGATCCATGTCCAGCAGCTAAAACAAATCTATCTCTGTTAAACCAATTGCTGTTCTTTGGATTAATATTCATATGGTTTGTAAATAAGGAGTATGCCATTGGGGCTGCTCCTAACACAACCCCTGGATGGCCAGACTTAGACTTATTTATAGCATCTATTCCTAATGCACGAATAGCACTAATAGATTTTTGCGATATGTTCATTTAACTTCCACCTTTCTTATGAAATATTATTTATTGTAAACACTATTCCAATCAGCCATGAATCTTTCGATTCCGTTATCAGTTAATGGGTGTTTAGTCATTTGAACTATTACGTTATATGGAACTGTTCCAATATGAGCTCCAGCTTTTGCTGCATCTATTACGTGGATTGGATTTCTTATACTTGCAGCAATAATCTTTGTATCTATATCATGAACAGCGAATATTTCTGCTATATCTTCGATAAGAGCTATACCTGTTGAACCTATATCATCTAATCTTCCTAAGAATGGTGATACATATGTAGCACCTGCTCTTGCTGCAAGAAGTGCTTGTGTAGCAGAGAATATTAATGTTACATTTGTTTTTATTCCTTCTGAAGAAAGAACCTTAACAGCTTCTAAACCTTCTATTGTCATAGGGATTTTAACTACCATATTTTTGTGAATTTTTGCTACTTCACGACCTTCTTTAATCATGCCTTCAGCTTCTAAAGATATAACTTCTCCACTTATAGGTCCATCTACTATAGAAGTTATTTCTGTGATAACTTCATTAAAGTCTCTTCCTTCTTTTGCAACTAATGATGGGTTTGTAGTAACACCACAGATAACCCCCATTTTATTTGCTTTTTTAATTTCCTCAACGTTAGCTGTATCAATAAAGAATTCCATAATTTGTTCTCCTTTTATATATATTTTAGGTATCATACCTTTTATTTGACTTAATTAAAACAATACTATTTATTTTTGTCCGTAATAAGCGTTAGGACCGTGCTTTCTAAGGAAGTGTTTATCTAATAAAGTTTGATCCATTCCACAAGGCTTATTTAGAAGATTCTTCATTAGCATAGTATTGTATGCCATTTTAGCCACTTGTTCTAAAACAACAGCATTGAAAACTGCTTTTTCTGGTGATTCACCCCAAGAAAATGGTCCATGTTCATTAACTAATACAGATTGAGCCTCGATTGCTGTTATGTTACGTTTCTTGAAAGTTTCAATAATAACAGTACCAGTATTTTTCTCGTACTCTCCCTCTATTTCTTCCTTAGTCATTGGTCTAGTACATGGTACTTCTTTATAGAAATAATCTGCGTGAGTCGTACCAAGCGCTGGAATATCCACACCAATTTGAGCCATAGTTGTTGCCCAAGTTGAATGAGTATGAACAATACCACCAACTTCTTCGAATGCCTTGTAGATTTCAAGATGAGTAGCTGTGTCTGATGAGGGCTTATATTTGCCTTCAACTACATTACCTTCTAAGTCTACTACAACCATATCCTCAGCAGACATTGTGTCATAATCAACTCCTGAAGGCTTTATAACAACGAGATTTGTTTCTCTGTCTATACCACTAACGTTCCCCCAAGTGTATAAAACTAAATCTCTATTGACTAATTCTAAATTTTGTTCAAAAACTCTTTTCTTTAAAGCTTCAAGCATTAAATTTCCCCCTTCTTATAAAGTTTAAATAAATTATATAAGCAAAATATTCATCTTCTAAATATTATTTTAACTTCCAAACCATATCGCTTAGGATTAATTCTTGTTGAAGTTTTGCTATAGTAGTGTCTTTATTGATATGGATAAATTCTATTCCCATCATATCAGCAAAGTCACGCATATGTTCTGCAGTTAATGAGTAAGACATAACTGTATGGTGAGCACCACCAGCTAATATCCAAGCTTCTGCTCCAACTTCTAAATTAGGCATTGGTTTCCACATAACACGAGCAACTGGAAGTTTTGGCATATCTTTCAATGGAGCTACAGCTTCAACATCTGCAACGATTAATCTAAAACGTCCACCCATATCTATTAATGATACTTGTATAGCACTTCCACTACCACCGTTAAATACTAAACGAGCAGGTGCTTCTCTATCGCCTATTCCAAGTTCATGAACTTCAATTGTTGGTTTTCCAGCAGCAAGAGTTGGGCAAACTTCAAGCATGTGTGCTCCAAGAACTAATTCATTACCTTCTTCTAAATGATAAGTGTAATCTTCCATAAAGGCAGTTCCACCTTCAAGGCCTTCAGCCATTACCTTCATGATACGAGTCATAGCAGAAGTTTTCCAGTCACCTTCTCCACCGTAACCATAGCCTTCACCTAAAAGTTCTTGTGAAGCAAGACCTGGTAATTGTTTCATTCCATACAAATCTTGGAAAGTGTTTGTAAATGCTTTAGAATCTTCATCAGCTAATAATTTCTTTATTGCTATATATTCTATTGTTTGGTATCGTACAGCTTCGATATTATCTGTTTTAATGTCGTATTTTTCGGTGAATATTTTCATTTGTGCATCTACTTCTGCCTCTGTAACTGCATCCATGTATTTAACAAGTTTTCCTACTGGTTGTGTATTAACTTCCCAACCAAATTTTATTTGTGCTTCAACTTTATCACCTTCAGTTACAGCAACTTCCCTCATGTTATCTCCAAAACGTACAACTTTTAAGTTTTGGCTTTCAATAACACCTATAGCACTTCTCATCCAACCGCCGATTCTTTCACGTACTCTATCATTTTCCCAATATCCCGCAACAACTTTACGTGGTTTTCTAAGTCTTGTTGCAATAAAGCCGTGTTCTCTATCACCGTGGGCTGATTGAGTTAAGTTCATGAAATCCATATCGATAGTTTCCCATGGAATTTCTTTATTAAATTGTGTATGGAAATGTAACATTGGTTTTTGTAGTCTTGTTAAACCTTCTATCCACATCTTTGATGGAGAGAATGTATGCATCCATGTTATTACACCAGCACAATTTGGATCATTATTTGCTTCTAACATAACCTTTGTAATTTCATCTGCTTTTGTAACTAAACCCTTATTAACAATTGTTCCAGGGATTTTAGCGCTTTTGTTTAATCCATCAACCATTATTTCTGAATGATTTAATATTTCTTTTAATGGTTCTTCACCATATAAATGTTGACTTCCTGTTAAAAACCAAAATTGATATTTTTTCATAACTAAGATCTCCTTTAATATTTTTTATTTTGAAGCATTGATTCATTTCTTTAAGTCATTTCCAAATATTTACTCTGTATTTTCTATAACTTTTATAACATCATTTGCTCTACGTTCTAAATACAACTCTTTATACCAAGCTACAGTAATCCACTCCTAAAGCCATTTCATTACTATTAGATCCCTTTTAAGTTCTAAACTTGTACGTAACACATTGTTTGTTTTTACATACATCACCGACTTATATTAATAATATACTTAAAGCACATTCCTTGTCAATATCCCTTGAAATAGTTTTCAAGTTACTATTTTTGCTTTTGTAAATGAAAAAAAAATCTATAAACTCAGGCATTTACCCTAATATTATCTCCATTTCAACTGAATATATCCTTGTTTCTTCTATAAATAGCTTTTTAGTATATAAATATTTTCAAACACTTTACTTATAAGTACAAGTGGCATATAATATTACTATAATTTCATCATTTTGTATCAAATACGTTTCTACAACTCTTATCCTTGTTTCAATAAAGTGAACTACAGTAAGTTTCATAACTTATGTTCAATAAAAACCATATTACATTAGTGATAACTTAGATTTTCAAAAATACTTCAATAATAAAAAATTCAGCTATTAATGAATTTTAATTTCAAAATGAAAATCTTTATCTATAACAGATCATCGAGAGGAGATCCAAATGTTTAAAAAACCTATAGTTTTAAACGGTAAAGCACCGAAATTTGTTCAAATACAAGAAGATCTTATAAATAAGATCCTTAATTATGATATATTATACGACGACAAAATCCCCTCTGAAACAGAGCTCATGACATACTATAATGTGAGCAGACATACAGTTCGTATGGCATTGCTAAACCTACAAAAGGAAAATTTTATTAGAAAAGAGCATGGCAAAGGTTCGTTTTGTAATTATATAGCTGATAAAGGTCACGAAAGCAAAACTATTTTGGTACTCACAACATATATATCTGATTATATTTTCCCATTTGTAATCTCTGGAATAGAAAAAGAATTGACAGCTAGAGGCTATAACATGATGGTTGCTTGTACTCAAAACGATAAGATAAAAGAAGCTCAAATTTTAAAAAATCTACTCACTCAAAATATTGCAGCTTTAATTATAGAGCCAACACGAAGTGCAGATCCTAACGCTAATTCAGCATTAATACAAGAACTTCAAAATAAAGGTGTGAAAGTTATATTTCTTAACGCTGAATATTCCGACATTTCAGCTCCTTTTGTTAGGTTAGATGATGAGAAGCTTTCATATGATTTAACGAAATTAGGTATAAATCTAGGCCATAAATCTATCCATGGAATATTTAAAAAAGACGACCTTCAAGGAATCAGGCGTGAAGCTGGTTTTTTTAAAGCAATAGAAGAAAGTGAAAATCTAGAAAATTATAGGACTGTAACTTATACCACGGTGACAAAACATATTGTACCCTTAGATTATGTTAAAACCCAAATAAAAAACAATACACATCCAACACTTTTTATCTGCTATAACGACGAAATTGCCGTTGATGTAATCCGAGCTATTAATGAATGTGGCTTAAAATGTCCAGAGGATATATCCGTACTAAGTTTTGACGATTCTACTTTAGCCTACACCTCTTCCCCTAACATCACATCAGTAGTCCATCCTAAAGAAAAGTTAGGGAAATTGGTTGCTAGCAATGCTATTTCTATGGTAGAAGATAATGCAAAGCTAGAGAATATTATTTTAACAAGTGATATTTCAATAAAGAAATCATGTATCAATATATATCAATGATCAATTTATATGTATCACCGTTCAAATTATTATAATTGAGAGGAGTTATTATATGTCAATTACAAAAGAACTTTTTGGGAAAACACACAATGGTGAAGATGCATACATCTTTACGGTTAAAAATTCTAATGGTATAACCGCTAAATTAACTAACTTCGGTGCTATACTAGTTGCACTTAATACGCCTGATTCTAATGGCAATTTTGCAGATATAGTTTTAGGTTATGATGATTTTGAAGGCTATCTTGAAAATCCACAAAATCTAGGTGCCACTATAGGAAGAACTGGGAACAGAATAAAAGATGCAGAATTCTATATTAATGATATAAAATATACACTAGCAAAAAATGATGGAGAAAATTCTCTTCATGGAGGCCTTAATAACTATAAAAAAGTTTTATGGAATTCAGAAATAATTGAAACTCCAGATTATGATGCTGTTGAATTCACATATCTAAGTAAAGATGGTGAAGAGGGCTATCCTGGAAATCTCAATGTTAAAGTTACATACTCCTTAACAAAAGATAATTCCTTAAAGATAGATACTGAGGCAGTAGCAGATAAAGATACAGTAGTTAACATTGTTAATCATTCCTACTTTAACCTTGGTGGTCATGACAGTGGATCTATCTTCAATCATAAACTACAAATTAACGCAGATACATTCACTCCAATAGCCCCAGATATTATTCCTACTGGTGAGTTGAAAAAAGTCGAAGGAACACCAATGGACTTTAGAACTCTTTCACAAATTTCTAAAATGATTGACTATAATTTTGAACAAATTGCTTTTGTTAACGGCTATGATCATAATTGGGTTTTAAATACAAATGGAGACATTTCCCTTTTAGCCACAAAAGTTTTAGATGAAAAAACTGGAAGATTAATGGATATCTTTACAACTAAACCAGGAATTCAATTTTATAGCGGTAATTTTCTAGATGGTGCAGAAAAAGGCAAAAACGGAGTTGCTTATCAAAAAGGGGATGGCTTATGTCTTGAAACTCAATACTTCCCTAACGCTATAAATTGCCCTTCTTTTCCTTCCCCTATATTAAAAGCTAATGAAAAATACACTCACACCACAATTTATAAATTTTCAACGAAATAATATTTAGAAGGATAGTTTATTTTTAACTATCCTTTATTTGATTTCCTAATATATATTTTGTGTGTAGTTTTTGTTAACATTTTCTATATACAGTTGTGTTCTTCATTTTACATTCAGTTAAAATTATATATTTATTTAATCTCTCATTTGGTGTATACTATAAATAGTTTACTAATATTTAATTATTATACCTCAAAGGAGTATTATATATATGATTCATATTACAGATCTTAATGAAGGTTTGCCATTATTTAAGGCTTTAAGTTCTGACATAAGAATAAAAATAATTGGACTTTTATCAGAATATACGCAACTAAACATGAATGAACTCTCAGAAAAGTTAGAATTATCCAATGGTGCTATAACTATGCACGTAAAAAAGTTAGAAGAATGTGGTCTAATTAAAATTAGCACTTTAACAGCAAAGCACGGTACTCAAAAAATTTGTGCTCTTCACGAGGATAAATTCGTTATCGATATAGTTAAAGATGAAGTCCCTAATTCCTACGAAGTAGAAATAGGTATAGGTCACTATAATTCTTACGACATTTATCCAACTTGCGGTATTGCAACCAAAGATAAACTTATAGGTGAAGTAGACAATCCAAGTTATTTCGCTGATCCTGAAAGAATTAACAGCGATATTCTTTGGTTTACTAAAGGTTTTATCGAATATAGAATTCCAAACTACTTGAAACCAGGACAAAATTTCTCAGAAATACAAATCTCTATGGAGATTAGTTCAGAAGCTCCTGGAAATTGTTCTATTTGGCCTTCCGATATTCATTTCAGCTTAAATGATATGCATTTAGGAGCTTGGACTAGCCCAGGAGATTATGCAGACAGTAAAGGTATATTAACACCTTCTTGGTGGTTTCCAAATTGGAATCAATATGGGTTATTAAAGTTACTTTACATCAATAAATACGGTACTTTTATCGACGGACTAAAAATTTCTGATGTAACAATAAGTGATATTAACTTAAACTACAAAAGTGATTTATCAATAAAATTATCAGTTCCAGAAGACACTAAAAACATAGGCGGCTTAACAATTTTCGGAAAGAACTTCGGGAACTACAACCAAGGAATAAACATAAGGGTAATTTACGAATAATTTTATTGTACACATCATTTACCTTGACACAGCGATTATATTGCACACACATTATAACTTTCAATGTGTGTGTAACGCTAAAAATAAAAACTATCCTAAACTAATCACATTTGTATGGTTAGTTTTTTTAGGATAGTTTTTATTTACTAAATAAGGGACCGTAAAATAAAGTTTATAAAATCAATTTAGAATAGCTTTCTATAAATAGAATTAAAATATTTTTAGAATTTGATGTTTTTTACAAACACCTTATCAAAATCCTCATAATTTGAAAGTTCTATAACTTCAATTTCTTTTACAACCTCACTTATTTCTTTTCTATAATTCTTATTAACTAATAACACCTGTCCCCCACTTTTAGAGGTATTACCTATAAACTCTATTTTGCCTTCAAATGCCTTAGGTAAAAGCCCTATGTTAAGTAAACTTTTCACTCTTAAATGGTAACCAAATGAACCTGCAATAAGAACTTTATCTACTTCATCAGCCTTTACATTTTTGCTTTTAAGTAAAAATTCAATTCCTGTTCTTATTGCACCCTTTGCAAGCTGAACTTGTCGTACGTCTTTCTGTGATAAATATACTTTATCCGTAAGCATAAAGACATTCTTTCCATCAACTTTAACTAATCTTTCATTTGTTAATGGTTCTTCAGATTTACCAACTGCAAATCTTCCACTTTCATTGATAATATTATAGCTTACTAGTTCTCCAACAATATCCAAAAGTCCGCTACCACATATTCCTGTAGGCTTAACATTGCCTATAGTCTTAATTTCAATATTCCCCGATTCTTTTATATCAAAATATTCTATAGCACCATTTCCTGCTCTCATGCCATGAGTTATGTTCATCCCTTCAAAAGCTGGTCCTGCTGCTGTTGAAGAAGCCGAAAGTTTTCCATTATCAGCAAAAACCATCTCCCCATTAGTTCCTATATCAATAAAAAGAATTTTTCCTTTTTCTTTATGAATCTCAGCTGCAAGAACCCCAGAAGTTATATCTGCCCCAACATAGGATGAAATGATTTTAGGTAAATATATTAATCCATAATCAGAGATATTCAATTTATGTTCTTTAGCAGATAAATATATATCTCCATCCACTAGTGGAGTATACGGATATTTTCCAAGAGAATATGGGTTTACGTTGGTTGCAAGATGTATCATACAGGTGTTACCACTAAAAATAACTTCATATATATTATCTTTATTTTTACCACTATTAAGAATTACCTTGCCAATCATACTGTTTGCTTCATTTATAAACTCAGAGTACATAAGCTGAAGTCCATTTTCATCTGATGCAAATTTAATTCTAGACAATACATCTTGCGCATGGACACTCTGAGGATTTAACGCTGAAGTGGATGCTAACTCTTCACCATTATTTAAGTTAATCAAAGAAGCAACTAATGTAGTGGTTCCTATATCAATAACAACCCCATAATTCTCCCCCGAAGTGTCACCAACTTCTTCCGTGAGCAACACACCATTTGCAAATACTTTGGTAACATTCTTTTTTTCCGTATATTTCTTTTTTATATAACTATCTATTTCTACATTAAAGCTTTTCCCTTCACTAAGAATTTGTATAGACTCCTTTTGTTCGAAATCATTTATATAAACAGATATATCCCCATATATTTTTGTATCACAAGCTAATACAAACCCTTCTTTTTCCTCTTCTGCTTTAAGTTTATGTTTACCATATTGAAGAACATTACCTACAGATTCCTTTGAAAGCTTAACCTTACATTTACCGCATACACCTACACCGTTACAAGGAGCTTCAATGGTAACACCACTACTTCTTGCTGCACTTAAAATAGTACTGCCTTCTTCAACTTCTATCTCTTTATTATCCGGATAAAATCTTACTGTTGGCATTCAATCAACTCTCCTTCACGGTATTAGTCATCGCTAAAATATTATTTAATGAAGTAGAGGTGCTTAATCCACATGCCGGAGCAATAATATCTATTTCATCTCTCAATAACTTATTAGTTAATTCAGAAACCTTTTTATCATCTCCAAATTCTAGAGCAAATGTACTCAAATTTCCCATTGTTGTTATCGACGAATACTGCCCTTTAAGATCTCTTAAATTAACAAACGCATCAGTACTAATAGCATTAGCTCGCATCTTAGGAATCAGATGATTAACCGAATCCATTTTCCCGCAAATATGAATAATCGCTTGAGCACCAGCTTCATGAACACTATCCACGATTTTATTTAGGTAAGCAAGTGCATATTCTTCGAAAACTTTAGGTCCAAGAATTTCTCCAGTAGCTGTTGGATCGGCTATTGATATAACATTCACGCCATTATCAATCATCAATTTTGCATACTCAATTAGAAAATTTGTAATATAGTCTATAGTTTTATGAGCATTATTTTTATCTTTTCTCAATTCTTTCAGGAACGTCATGGGATCTACTATAGATGCTGCAGTACTTATAGGTCCAGTAAGACTTCCAATAACCGGAACATCAGAATTTTTCTTGGACAACTTATATCCAGTTTGTATTATCGTATCAACTCTGCCAGATCTCAACATAGCATCTATTTTCCTATATTCTACCTTAGACACAGAGGAAAAAATTTCTCTCTGGATTTTCGGCTCACATTCTAAAGTCCCAAAGTCGATTGGACTTCCTAATACTTCTGCTTCAACAGTCATACAAAACGGTATACCAAAATTTTCAAAACCAGTATTGCTTTGTATATCAGCAGATAAATCAGTCATCAAACTTTCTTCACTATGCGCTGCTGGCAAAGTATTACCTGTTTTTTGCATTACTTCAACAATAGCAGCATTCATCATTCCACCAGGACAAATTACTGGTGGTCTATCAACCTTTTCTTTATTCAATACTCTCTTTAGTCTTTCTTTTGGTGTGAATACACTCATTTAATCACTTCTTTCTTAATAACAGATCATTATATAGCTACATTTATAAGTTTTTTAGCAAGTTTAACTGCTTCAGCAGCATTTGTAGAATATCCATCAGCCTCTATTTTATCTGCAAAACTCTGTGAAATAGGTCCTCCACCTATCATAACTTTAAATCTATCTCTTATATTTTCACTTTTAAGAAGCTCAATAACTGTTTGCATTCCCTCCATGGTAGTTGTCATAAGAGTAGATAATGCTATAATTTCAGCATTGACTTCCTTAGCCTTATTTACAAAATCTACAGGTGCAACATCTCTTCCTAAGTCAACAACTTCAAACCCAGAAGTTTCTAACATAATTTTCACAAGATTTTTTCCTATATCGTGAGTATCACCTTCCATGACTCCAATTACAACAGTATGTTTTTCTGCAGACTCATCAACTTTTATATGTGGTTTAAGAACATCTACTCCTGCATACATAGCATCTGAACATAACAAAAGCTCTGGAATAAAATATTCCTCCTCGTCAAAAAGTTCCCCCGCTCTTTCCATCCCTTTTGACAGCCCTTTATCAATTGCTTCATAGGCATCGAAATTTTGTTTTATTATTTCCTCAGCAATAGTTACTGTAACTTCTTCATCCATTTCTACTACAGCTTCAGCAATTTGTTTTAATAATTCCTCTTTATTTGTTGACATAAGATATCCTCCTAAAATTAACTTCTTAATCATTTGAATAAGAAAAATAGATTTATGTTTAAATAGGCCTCTACCCTAAAGATTTTTCGTATTGCTTGTACACATATGATATATAGCACCAAATTTTTAATTAAAATGTTTTCCGCAATATATTTATTATTAGAAACAATAAAAAAATTGTTCTATTCTTTAACTTTATCAGCATTTCATACTATTCCAATAGGTTTTAAGGAGTTTATATAGACATCTTAGTATACTTTTTTAACATTGTCAACAATAACAGTTAATTAATTTTAATTTTGTATTTTATTTAATATATTGACATACCGATACAGGTTCTTTATAATAATTCTTATATGTTTAGTAGGTTTTATCTTTCTCGTAATGTACCATACAGATTTATTCATATATCTTATAAATAAATTAATTATTCCAAAATGAGTTTGTGGAGGAGTTTTATGTCAATAAAGGTAATTGCATGTGAGGTTATGAAAGAAGAGTTATTATCTATTAAACCTAAAGCAGCTATTGATTTTGAATTTATTTCTATGGGGCTTCACCTTTATCCGAATAAACTGCAAAAAGAAATACAATCAATACTAGATAAATCATTAAATTATTCCAGAATTATCTTAGCTTTTGGTCTTTGTGGTGGATCTATTAAAAATGTAAAAGTAAAAAATAGCATTTTGACAATTCCTAAAGTGCATGATTGCATTCCAATACTTTTAGGCTCTAAAGAGAAATATTATAAGCTAAAAGATGAAGAAAAAGGAACTTTCTATTTAAGCGGTGGGTGGATGTTAACAGAAAAATCCATACTTTCTGAGCATAAACGTATTTGTGAACGCTTTGGCGAAAGAAAAGCTTTAAAGGTAATTGATAAAATGTATAACAATTATAAAAGAGTTTTATTTATAAACACTAGCCGAGATTGTGATCTACAAATCAAGGAGCAATCCAAGGAAATTGCTAGGCTTCTAAAGGTAAACTATGAAACTATAGATGGAACCAATAATTTCCTTGAGAAAATTGTCCTTGGTCCTTGGGATCAAGGAGATTTTATAAATATTCCTCCTTTTGGAACTGTTACAGAAGAGGATTTTGGTATTGGTGAAAGGATAAGTGATTAAAGATAGACATTTAAAAAATTATTTTAAAATTTATGGAGGTGTACATTATGAGTTCAATACAAAACAAAGATAAATTAACCTCTCTAGAAAGAGTTGTATTAAGTCTACAATTTAAAGAAACAGATAGACCTGCAGTAGCTCCACTAGTCTGTGGTGCTTCACATCGTGTACTTGGAACTACCTATGATAAATGGTCAACTGATAGTGATTTAGCAACAAGAAGCCTTCTTGCTGCACAAGAAATAATCGGACATGATGCATTTTTAACCTTAGTTGATCTTTCTATAGAAGCAGCCGACTTTGGTCAAGAAATTATCTTCCCTAAAAACAGTACTGCGTATCCTAACTTTGATAACCAATTCATAAAAAATGCTGATGAATATAATAAAATCAAATACGTTAATCCTCGTGAAAGCACAAGAATGAAAAGTGTAATTGATATTTGTGGTGGCCTTGCAAAAGCTAAAGGAAAAGAAGTTGGAGTTCTTGGCTTTGTATATGGTCCATTAGGAGTTTTATCTCAAATTAGAGGTCATAAAGAACTGTTTAGAGATTTAATTAAACATCCTCAAGAAGTTTTAGGTGCTGTAGAGATAATTACAGATGTACTTGTAGACTATGTTAAAGCACAAATAGAGACAGGTGCTCACGCAGTAGTAATTGATCCTCTTTATTCTTCACCAACAGTATTAAGCAAAAAACAATGGGAAACCTTTGAAGGACCTTATGTTAAACGTATAGCAGATGCTATTAGAGAAGCTGGTGGTCTTGTATCTGTTCATAACTGTGGAAATGGTGTTTACTTTGAAGAGGTAATCAAATGGATGAATCCAGGTTCTATTTCTGTAGCTCATCCAGCATACGGATGTAACAATTGGGAAGAACATGCTAAAAAATGGGGGCAAAAAGTTGTTACAATAGGCTATTCTGACCCTGCTAATACAGGCCTCATAATGACACCAAAAGAAATAATTAAAGACTGTCATAGCCAAATTGATTTATTTAGGCAAAATAATGCTGGCTTTATTCTTTCTACAGGTTGCGAATTTCCTCCTAACGGTAATCTTCTTAGTGCGATTGCCATGGTTAATGCATCTAAAACCTATAAATACTAATATTACATAGTTTTAAATCATTTCTACATAATAAAAAGTTGTCTTCAATACATTCATACGTATTATAGACAACTTTTATCTTAGTTTATTAACCTTATTTTATGTTTCTACCCAATAACTATAAATGACTTAAGCTATTTATCACAATTTATAATATTAATAACGCTGTAAGAATATCTCCTACAGCGTTAAATTATTTTTATATAATAATCAAATTTATATTTCTTATTTACAAGCTAGTCCACTTATTAGCCTTTAACTCCAGATATAGCAACCGATTCTACTATTTGTCTTTGGAAAACCATAAATACAACTAACATAGGTATCATAGCTACTACTGACGCTGCCATGATAAGTGGATAATCTGTTTGTATTGCATAAGTTGAGTTAAAGCTTGCAATTACTGTTTGCAAAGTCTTTTTCTCAGGTGTATTTAAGTAAATAGTTGGTGCTAAATAATCATTCCAAATTCCCATAAACCACAAAATTAATTGTGCCACAATAGCTGGTTTTATAAGTGGGAAAATGATTCCGTAGTACATCTTAAAATATGAACATCCGTCAATTTTAGCTGCCTCGATTATTTCATCAGGAACTCCACTTAAATATTGTCTTATAAAGAAGATCATTGTTACATTACCAAATAAGCCTGGCACTATTAGTGGTAACAGTGTATCAACCCAACCGATTTTTGAGAATAAAACGAATTGAGGTATCATAACTACTGGATATGGTATCATCATTGAAGCTAATAACATTAAGAATAAACCTTTTTTATGTGGGAACTTTAATTTAGCAAAAGCAAATGCAGCCATACTAGATGTAATAGTTCCTACAACAGTAACTGGTATTGCAACCATCAAACTGTTTATAATACCACTTAATAGTGGACCCTTTTCCCAAATTTCTAGGTATTTTCCCCAGTTAGCTTTCTCAGGTATCCATACTGGTGGTATCGAAAATACTTCCATCTTTGATTTTATTGAAGTGGAAATCATCCATATCAATGGTGCTATCATCACAATTCCACCTAAACATAAGATCAAGAAAAGGATTATATTAATTATTTTATTTTTTGTTTTTACTGAAGTGTTTTTAATTTCTACGTTCTTTTTTAAATTACCTTCCATACTTACAACTCCTTCCCCTATCTATGTTAGTTATCGAATTTTTCATTTAACTTGAATTGAACAAGAGTTACTATAAATATGAATATTCCAAGTACCCAAGCAACTGCAGAAGCATATCCCATTTGGAAGTTTCCAAAGGCTTTTTGCCATAGATAGTATACAATAGTTCCGGCACTGTACATTGGACCTCCATCTACAGTCATTATATTTGGTTCGATAAACATTTGAGAACCACCTATAATAGAAGTAACAACTAAGAAGAAAGTTACAGGTCTTACCATTGGTATAGTTATCTTTCTTAATAATTGGAATGAACTAGCACCATCAAGCGTTGCTGCTTCATAATACATTTTAGGTACATTTTGAAGTGCTGCTAAATATAGAAGCATTGAATATCCTAAGCCTTTCCAAATTGACATAACCATTATCGCTGGCTTTATTGTATGCTCATTTTGAAGCCAGTTTGGACCCTTTATTCCGAATATATCTAGAACTTGATTTACAAGTCCAAAGTCTCCATTATAAGCCCATTGCCATAATATTGATATAGCAGCTAAAGATGATACAACTGGTATATAGTAAATAACTCTAAAAGCTTTTGTTCCTTTTAAGCCTCTATTTAATGCCATAGCTAATAATAATGACAAAATAAGACCGACTGGTATTCCACCCATCATGAATATGGTATTATATAGAGCCTTCCAGAATCTTTCATCTTTGGCCATTTCTTTAAAATTTTCTAATCCTGTAAATCTCATCTGTCCAAGACCATTCCAGTTTGTAAAGGATGCATACAAAGAATATAATGCTGGTCCTAAGATAAATATGAAAAACTGAAGAATTGGTGCAAGGATAAATAAAAATGCGGCTTTGCGTTCATTTCCATATAATTTCGACTTACCCGACGGCGTATATACTAATTCACTCGTTAATTCTTCTGACACATTTGTTTTTAGCTTTGCCATTGAACTTTCCATCTCCTTTTACCATAGTTTCTTTAAGCTAGAGGATGCTCTCTAGGTAACGAGAACATCCTCATTTATAAAATTATTAAAGGGATTAATTATTTCTTATTTGCTTTAGCTTCTTTTTCTTGTTCTATAGCTTTATCAAGAAGTTCTTGCATTTTTGGTTGAACTTCTTTACAGTAATCAGCAGCTGTTTGTTTGCCATCTAATACTGGTTGAATATTTGAGAAGAAATATTGATACCATTCAGCATTGTAAGTAGCATCAGCTGGGAAGTTTCTTCCGTATTCATTTATAATTTGAAGGTATTCTTCTTTATTTTCTGGTTTGATGCTAGTGTTAGCAGCCCATCTTTTAGCTTCTTCTTTGTTGTTAGGTACTTGAACTTTTAAGTCAACTAATTCTTTTTGTCCTTGAGCATCACCTGATAAGTACATTGCAAGTTCAGTAGCTTCTTTAACATTCTTTGAATTTTTTGATACACCAAATCCTAGAGAACCAACCCAAGTACTTGGTTTACCAGTTGAACCTGCTGGCCAAGGAATTACATCGTATTCAAATTTTAATTCTTCAAATGCTCCTAAGTCCCAAGGCGCTACTGGGAAGAAACCAAGTTGTCCTTGAATCCATCTTTGGTAAGTATCAAGAGTTTGTGCTTGTTCTACAGAAGGTGTAATTCCATGAACATTTTGCATATCAGCGAAGTATTGTACTGATTCAGCAAATTCTTTTGTATCTACAGTAACTTTAGTTCCAGTGCTATCAATGAAATCTGCACCATTACTCCAAATAAATTGTTGTGATGACCAGTTAACATTTAAACCAGTACCCCATTGATCTAATTGTCCATCTCCATCTTTATCTTTAGTAATCTTTTTACAAACATCGATAAATTCTTGGAAAGTATATGGCTTATCTTTGTCTGGTAATGGTATTCCAGCTTCTTTGAACATAGTCTTGTTATATCCAAATCCGAATGGTCCTAAATCTTTAGGAAGACCATATATAGCACCTTTACCAAGAGTTTCACCATCAAATCTATATTTGTTTACACCTTTTTCCCATAAGTCTGCTAATTTAACATCAGTAGAGCCTTCAACATATTCAGTAATATCAGCGAGTACTCCTGAATTAACCCAAGCTTTAACTTCTCCTGGATTTACATAGAATACGTCAGGAACATTTTTAGCTGCAATTGCTGCTTGAATCTTTGTTGTGTATTCATCTCCTGAAGTTGAAATTATTTTTACTTTTACATTTGTATGACTTGACTCATAACTTTTTATAACTTTTTGGTAAGCTTCTAGTTCATGTGGTTGTCCTTTAAGCATAACTTGGATTTCAACCTTTCCATCCGCTGCTGCTTCCTTCTTAGCACCACATCCCCCTAAAATCATGCTAGTTCCTACAACTGTAGTCATTAACACTAGGCCAAGCTTTTTCTTAAATGTTTTTAACATAGTAAACCCTCCCATTTTTATATTTTAGCTTTTTATCATCTTTTCAATACCAATAATGTTTTAGATTTTTCTATAACATTTAATGTTTAATTGAAACCACTGTGATTTAAAACCGTTTTCAAGTATATTATCTTAAATTTTATCCTTCTTGTCAATATTATTTTAAAAAAATGCAAACTATTTTATATTTTATTAAAGACAGCTTACATTATTTTATACTTTTTTCAAATATTTTATATACAAACTCTTTTATATCACCTTTCAACTGTCTTAAAATCGTTTACTTACCAGTTATTTTTTTGAATATCATTACTTTTTCTACCTACTCACTAATTATTTCAATAATCACAGCATTTTGCTTTAAATGTTTTTGAATCATTTTATATACTACTATAATATAATAGTATATATTTATTAATCGATTGTCAACATAGTTAAACAATTTCTACCGTTTTTTTAGAATAAAATGTAATTTTATATCCTTTCTGGCTATTAGTAATATATATATATATCTAAATAGAAGGAGTAAAACATTATATGCCTATAAATATTTTACATTAGTATAGAGAAAAAATTTGTATAACTTTAAAATTGTATATTTATTGTTAGCATTTACAACTGAATAACTGGATAGTATAATAAAAGAAAAAACGAGGATATACTATGCTAAAGTTTATGCTATTATTCATATTTGGGATTATCGAATCTCTTATTATTGGTTTTCTAATCCCTGCAATACAAAACAAAAAATTTGAAACGAAAAATTACTTTTTATTTTGTACTTGCTTAACAATTTTAATATTTACTACAAAACAACTTCCTATGCATGCTCTTGTGGCTATGCTCTTTAATATGTGCGTGTTTATTTTTCTATGTAGCTATTTCTATAAGCTTAGTTTTATTAAGTCAGCTTTAACTGTTATAATATTAATGATTACATTATTAATCAGTGAGTTATTAAGTGAGATAGTTTTTAATCATCTACCTTTGGAATGTGTACTTGACCTTTGTATTGTTCCACAAAACAAACTTATTTATTCGTATATAGTCGCTCATTCCATTTACGCTTTTTTGGGAATGATAATATATATAATTTCTCGTATTTTTTGGAGAAAAAAATCTATCTTTATTTCTAAAGCTAACTAGTCGAATTATAAAAAAATCTACGATATAGCATCGTAGATTTTTTTCATGTAAATTATCTTTTTTTATTTTTTCCTAAAATACATGATTTTAATTAAGTGTTTTCTTTTAATCTAATTCAAAAACCGGTCTTCCTTCTTCATTCCACTTTAATTTCATTACCATTGCATGACGATTATAATCGTATAACGGGTTACCTACAATTTTTTCATACGGACGAGCGTGATAAATCATTAAGTCCTCTCCATCTTCAGAAACTGTAAAGCTATTATGGCCTGGTCCAAATATTTTCTTTTCTGGATTTGTTGCAAAAACAGGATATCTTGATTTCTTCCAAACCTTAGGATCTAATACATCAGCAGTATCTTCAGCCTCTAATAATCCCATACAGTAACAAGCACCAGTAGCACTAGCAGAGAAAGTAATGAATATTTTACCATTTCTTTTTATGACTGCAGGACCTTCATTTACCCAAAACTCAACTCTTTCCCAGTCATAATCAGGAGTAGTCAATAATACTTGCACAGTTTTTAACTTAATAGGTGATTCCATTTCTGCAATATACAAATTAGAAATTCCACCTTCTCCACCAACTTTTTGCGCCCATACATAATATCTTTTTCCATTATGTTCAAATATTGTTGCATCTAAAGAAAAATCCTTAAATGAGAAAGGATCATTATCTGCTTTTTGCATCATACCCTTTTCAATCCAAGTATCATTCATTGGGTCATCACCAATACATTCTAAAACGTATGGACGAATTTTCCAAATATCTTCCTTTTCACCTGCCGCAAAATATATATACCACTTTCCGTCTAGGTTATGGATTTCAGGAGCCCATATGTGCTCGCTCATAGGTCCATTTTCGTGTCTTTTCCAAACAGCTTTTGTTTCTGCAGTTCTTAAACCCTCAATGGTTTTCGCTCTTCTAAGTTCAATATAATCATATGTTGGTACTGAAGCAGTAAAATAATAATATCCATCTATATGTTTGTAAACATAAGGATCCGCCCTCTGCTCAATTAAAGGTTGTATAAAATTATTTGTGTCCATTAGTATTCCCCCTAAGAAATATGTCAGTAGTTTAAAATATTTTAGTTTTTACTAAAATGTTTTAGCCTATCATCATTATATATCATATTTTTATAAATTAGTACACCTTTAATTCAATATTTGTTAAAATGAACAAAACTGTTGATAAAATTTTGGTTTAAAGTCTATCAACAGCTCATTTTTTTGTTTTTATTTACGTTTAAACTAAACATTTCACAAAAGTTTCAAATAAAAATTTCGATTTAGTAACTCAACTTTTCTTTTTCATAGCTAGTATTTTATCTACACATTGGTAAAATACATCTACTTCATATTTAGCATGTTTCTTTACTTCAGTATTTCCATGACTCATTACATATGATTCTTCAAACATTTCAAACATACTTAAATCATTAAATGAATCGCCTATTACAGCAACCTCTTCTTTCTTTATACCTAAAAGTTCTGCCAGTTGAAGTACAGCATTTCCTTTTGTTATATGTTTCATATTTATGTCTATTGTAGTAGGCCCTGTTATTCCTATATTTAAATCATTTGGTAAGTCTCTAATAATTTTTTCATAAATTTCATTTAGTTCTTCATAACCGTGGCCTAAAGCAGTAATAGTACATATTTCTAAACCATATAACTCTTCAACATTATGTACATATTTAGTGAATTCACTAACCTTCGTTTCAAAATCTACATTATCTTTATCATAGACAAATCTATAATAACAATCCTTTACACTACATATAAAGTTCAATCCTTCTTTATGAAGATAATCTACTACTTCCTTTATTTGTTTTTCACTATATGTATCCTGTCTTAAAACTTCTCCTTTTAAACCATAGGTATATGAACCATTTTGGGAAATAACATGAAAGTCAAGCTCCTCTTCAGGGAAATTAGACCCTACATCCTTAAGTAATCTCCCTGTTGCTACAGCAAAAACTATATCATTTTCTATTAGTTCACTAATTGCATCCCTATTTTTTTGATTTACCCTAGCAGTCATAATATGAAAAGCTTCTGTAGCTTCATCGTCATAGGTTAATGTTCCATCCATATCTGATACTAATAATTTAATCATAAGTAATTCCCTTAAATTATATAGAGAAATTAAAATTTTATATGATCATAACTTATAAATTTCTCCAATATAATTCTACCCTTTCATTGATATTTTATTCTTAATAGTTTTCTTTTATAAACTCTATATTTTATTTAATTCTCAACATCCACTAATAGCTCTATTTTAATAACCTTTTGCCTTTATGTATGTTTTTCAATAAAACTAACTACAGAATACCATAGGAAAATTCCTTTTCCAATAACAATAGAACGTTAATACTTTTTTTGTTCGTTGCCGAAAAACCATTTTAGGTTTATAATGATTATCATTAACTATCAAAGTACTATAGAAAGGACAAAAGAAGATGTCGGAATTAAAAACCCTGTATGGTTGGATGGAAAAGTATAAATTTAAGTTTATACGCTCCTTATTCAATACCATTGCTGCAATTATACTCACCACAATAGTTCCTTTAGTAACATCAACAGTAATAGATTATGTTCTAAAGACTGATATCTACTCTGAAAATACTGTTACTAAATCCCAAAGTACTATTATATCAAAAATTATCCTAAGCTTTGATACTTCAAAGGACCAACTTCTAGCAGCTGGTATATTCATTATCATTTTAACTCTTTTAGCTGCTAGAGCAAATTATTTGAAAGGTAAGTTATCTGCACAAGTCGCTGAAGGAACTGCAAAAAGTATAAAGGATAAAATCTATGATCATGTACAAAGACTTTCCTTTAGCTATCATAATAAAGTAGAGACTGGTGATTTACTTCAACGTTGCTCCACAGATATAGAAACAATACGCCAATTTACCCAGGTTCAAATCCTAGAAATCTTTTACGCTGTTTCTGTATTTATCGTAGTCTTTGTAATTATGCTTATGTTGAATCCTTTTTTTGCTTTAGTCGGAGTAATTTTAATACCTATTTTGATCGTATACTCATATGTTTTCTTTCAAAAAGTAAAAAAAGCATATCTAATAAAGGATGAAGCTGAAGCCACTTTATCAACAAGTCTTCAAGAAACTTTAACTGGAGTACGTGTAGTTAAAGCTTATGCTAATCAAGAATATGAAATTAAAAAATTTGCAGAGAAGAACGCTAATTTTAAGGCTGCACATTTTAAGGAAGTTATGGTTAGCGCAAAATTCTGGGCAACCTCAGATTTTATATGCATATCTCAAGTTCTTTTAGTCGTTTTATTCGGATCATTTCTATCTTATAAAGGTTCTATTACTTTAGGTATGTTTCAAACCTTTTTATCTTATGAGTTTATGATGATCTGGCCTGTAAGACAACTTGGCCGAGTAATTACTGAGGCAGGAAGAACAATCATCTCTATTCGCCGTATTTTAGAGGTCTTTGATGAGACGCAAGAATTTGAACTTAAAGATGAGTCCCTTAAACAAAAACCTAAAATTTTAGGAAATATATCTTTTAAAAATGTATCAATCGAATATAGTGACGAAGAACCCGTGTTAAGAAATATATCCTTTGAAGTAAAAAAAGGACAAACAGTTGCCATCATTGGAAAAACTGGTTCTGGCAAAACTAGCTTAATGAATGCTTTATTGAGGCTCATCGAGTACAAAGAAGGGTCAATTACAATTGATGGAACAGAACTTAATACCATAGATAAAACATGGCTTCGTAGTCATATTGGCGTAGTTATGCAAGAAATTTTCCTTTATTCAAAGTCAATAAAAGATAATATAAGAATAGCTAACCGTACTGTTTCCGATGAAATAGTATACGACGTCGCGAAAATTGCTTCTGTTCATGATGTTATTCTAGATTTCGAAGAAGGTTATGATACATCTGTTGGCGAAAGAGGTGTTACTCTATCAGGAGGGCAAAAACAACGTATAGGTATAGCCCGTGCCTTAATTAATAAGCATCCAATTTTAATTTTCGATGACTCCTTAAGTGCTGTAGATACGGAAACGGATTTAAAAATACGAGCTGCATTAACTGAAAGAGCTAAGGAAATTACAACCTTTATCATAGCTCACCGAATGAGCACTGTAAAAGACGCTGATCTAATAATTGTTTTAGATGAAGGTAAAATACTTCAAATAGGTACTCATGAAGAATTATTCAATGTAGATGGCTTATATCGTAACTTCTGGGATATACAAAACAAAAAAGAAGAAGATTTTATCAATCTTATAACAGTTGGAAAGGAGGAAAATATTGATGGAAAATAACTTAGCGACAAATATAAAAGAAGACTCCCCTAAAGCAGCTAGTGGAACCTGGAAGCATGTATTCGCTTATTTAAAAGTCTTAAAACCACAAGCAATAAAACTTGTTATCTGTTCCACCGCCCTCGCAATTGGTGACGCAATACTTCCTTTATTTAACCGCTATGCTATGGATAATTTTATATCAAAGGGTTCCATAGATGGACTTGCACCATTTGCAATTATTTATATGCTGTTAATTGTATTTTTCGCTGTATTTGTGTTTGGATTTATAAAATACGCTGGAACCATAGAAACAACTATAACTCACGATATCAGAAGAGATGCTTTTGAAAAGCTTCAAAAGCTCTCCTTCTCCTATTATGATGTAACTCCTGTAGGCTGGATAATGTCTCGTTTAACCTCCGATACTACAAGACTTGGTCAGATACTTTCTTGGGGACTTGTGGATATGCTTTGGGGTGGAATGATGATGTTCTTTGTAGCAATAGTTATGATAACTGTAAATTTGAAGCTAGCTATAATTATCCTTACTACAATACCAATTTTACTCTTTATCAGCTATTTTTTTCAAAATAAGATTCTAAATTCTTATCGTAAAGTACGTAAACATAATTCTCAAATAACTGGAGCTTTTAATGAGGGTATCACTGGAACAGTAACCACAAAAACTTTAGTTACAGAAGAGACTAACTTAAATGAGTTTAAAATCCTTACAGAAAAAATGAACAATTCCTCAGTCCGTGCTGCAGTAATTTCTGCCTTGTATTATCCAATAATAAGTATCATCGGTAGCATAGCTGTAGCAATAATAGTAACTTTAGGAGGAGAGGAGGTTTTAAATAGTCAAATCACCTTTGGTACGCTTGTTCTATTTATTGGATATGCAACTCAATTCTTTGAACCTGTTCGTATAATGTCTCAAAGAATTGCAGATTTTCAAAATGCTCAAGCTTCAGCAGAACGTGTAATATCATTAATACAAAGTGAATCAGATATCATTGATACAAAAGAAGTAATAGAAAAATACGGAGATATAGGAAATAGTAAGAAAGAAAATTTCGAAAAAATATTAGGAAATATTGAACTAAAAAATGTTGGTTTTAAATATAAAACTGGAGAAACTATCCTAGAAAACTTCAATCTTAATGTAAATGCAGGAGAACAGATTGCCATAGTTGGTCCTACAGGAGCAGGTAAAAGTACTATAGTAAATCTAATCTGTCGTTTCTATGAACCTACCTCAGGCGAAATATTAATAGATGGCTTAGATTATCGAGAAAGAAGTCAAGAATGGCTCTACTCAAATCTCGGATATGTGCTTCAAACACCCCATCTATTTTCAGGTACTATCAAAGAAAATATTCGCTATGGAAAACTTGATGCTACAGATGAAGAAATTATTGCTGCTGCAAAGTTAGTAAATGCTCATAACTTTATAACTACTTTTAGCGACGGTTACGAGACAACAGTTGGAGAAGGTGGAAACGGCCTTTCTACAGGACAAAAACAATTAATTTCTTTCGCAAGAGCAATATTATCAGATCCTTCTATTCTAATTTTGGATGAAGCTACTGCTTCTATTGATATTGAAACAGAAAAATTAATTCAAGATGCTATAGAAACAATGTTATCCAATAGGACGAGTTTTATAATAGCTCATCGCTTATCAACAATTGTTAATGCTGATAGAATTTTAGTTTTAAAAAATGGCGCAATAATTGAAGAAGGTAATCATCTAGATTTATTAAAGCTAAAAGGCCACTATTATGAGCTATATACAAATCAATTTAATAGCTAATCAGCAAACTATTACAAAAACAGTGTATATAGGTTTCATCCGAAGTATCTATATACACTGTTTTTCTTTAACTATATGAAATTCAAAAACTTGTCTCTTAATACATAAATTTCATTTAAGTATTAACTATCTATTTTATAAATTTAAAACCTCAACTACGTTTATACTTTAAATATTTATTAACTCTTATTGCAATAAAAGCTGATAAAAAGCACTTTGCCACATCCCAAGGTATAAATGGGAATACTGCTACTTTTAAAGTATCATAGAAGTCTTTTTTTAATATGTAAGACATTTGTATCGTCCCAAATAAATAAATAATTGGCATACCAACTACAATCATAACTATGACATAGCGTAAATAACTTAGCTTGTCTCCTTTTATTACTGACATAATAACAGCTGCCACTAAAAATCCAATATAAAACCCGCCTACTGCTGAAAATAAATATCCCACACCTGAATTTCCCCCTGGAAAAACTGGAATACCTACTATACCTAATGATATGTATATAACCATTGCTAAAACACTATGTTTAGGTTTTAATATCATCGCAGTTATATTAATTACAATTGTTTGAGCTGTAAATTTCACTGTGGTAAAAGGAAGTACAAAGGCAATATAAGAAGAAATACATAATAATGCCGTTAACAATGAAACAGTAGTTATATCTTTTACTGATAATTTTTTATTCATCAAACTCCTCCATACAAACTTGAAATTGAATAATTTTATTTTTACGATAGTATAACTATTTATTAATTTATTGTCAATATGTATATAAGTTAATAAATGCATTTCAATAAACTAATTTAACCCGTTGTGCTAGTTAAATACGCTGGCAATACTTACAAATAGAAAAACTCCAGCATATTTGCTAACCTATCATTAAAAAACACCACTAATCTAATGATAGGAGGCTAACCTATATGCCAGAGTTTAATAAAGATTCTACCATAACAATAGATGACTTAAAAGATTTTATTGTTGTCACTTATGTTATAATTGATGACTTTTACCAAAAAGTAACTCCAACATTTATTAAAAATCGTCGTAACATCGCTAAATCAGTAATGACTGATAGCGAAATAATTACGATTTCTTTAGTAGGTGAACTCTTAACCATTGACTCTGAAAAAGCATGGTTTGGATTTTGCTCTAAAAACCTACGAGACTTATTTCCCAACTTTTGTAGTAGGCCGAGGTTTCATAGAGTTAGAAAGTCATTATTTCGAGTCATTGATGAAATTCGTAAAGAGTTAACGAAATTTCTTAACTATCAATATGACCGAATGAGAATTGCAGATAGTATGCCAATTCCTGTGTGTAAGTTTGGGAGAGCTCATTTCCATAAAGCTTTTAAGCCGGAGGCTGCCTACGGGCGATGCGCTTCGAAAAAAGAAACATATTATGGATTCAAATTACATGCTTTAGTAGCCCTCGATGGCTATATCACAGATTTTACTGTAACAGCAGCAAATATTGATGACAGAGATGTCGTCTGGGAACTCACAGCTAATTCAGAGATTGATATACTAATAGGTGATAAAGGATATATAGGTCAAAAAGTTGCTTCGCAATTAAAAGAAACAAGGTACATTCGTCTTTTAACAATAAATCGTAACAATAGTAAAACTAAACTTTTAAAACCTTTTAGGCAGTTGATATTCAAGGCTCGTCGTAGAGTAGAAACTACTTTTTCTCAGCTCTCCGAGCAATTAAATATGCAGAGGGTTCTTACAAAATCAACTTGGGGATTTGCCACAAGAATATCAAATAAAATATTAGCTCATAATCTTTGCTATTTTATAAATAAATTTTTAATATAGGTATAGAAATATCAAAGATTAAAGAATTAGTATTCGGATAATAATTTCCAAAAACAGTATATGAGGCAATAGGATAGGAATGCCTAAAATCATGGTATAAATATCCTTTTAATGAAAACTTATCTGCTAGCACAACAGGTTAATTTACGTTATAAATTAATTTATTGAAATATACCACTGTAGATGTACCTAGAAATTAAACTAGTGACAAACTTTATAGTTATAAAAATATAATTTGTATTTTTTATATTTTTTGTAAATTTAATGAATATTGTTTGCATTTCTCTCTATCTATAATATTAAATTTAACTAAAAAAATATCAATTATTTGTAAGACAAACTATTTTTATCATATTATATATAATTTTATATAATTTTATATGTTTTTAGGTAAATATATGATATAATATGTTATATAATACATCTTTTTACTTATCACATATTAATATATATTTGTACACCGTTAATAATTATTTTATATTTTGTATTAATATAATTCATACAAAATCACTGTTAATTTAAAATGGGAGATGAAATACAATGGAAAAAACTTCGAATTACATAGCACAGAGAGTATCTTTAAGCTTAAATTTAGATAAAGATGCTGAAGAAGTTATAGCATATGGTACCTTTGCCATACTACAAACATTTATTTCGATACTTTTAATATTACTTTTAGGAATTGTTTTCAATGCCCCAGTATTATCATTAATTATATATTTAAGTTGGAGTATTTTAAGAAAATATACTGGAGGTGTTCATGCTAGTAACTCTTTAAATTGTCTTATATTAGGTACAATAATATGTATCACTTATACCTTTTTAATACAAAAATTAGGTAAATTTATAGACTTAAATCTAGTGGTCATATTAGGATTTTCAATTTTCTCATTTTCATTTTTTTTAGTTCAAAAGTTTGCTCCTTGCGAAGATCCAAATAAACCAATAAGGAGCGAAATTAAAAAAATAGAGGCAAGAAAGAAAGCTAATATTTTTCTTGAGATCTGCATAAGTATTTCAATATTACTTATTTTTCTATATAAGTTCATGAACTTCAAATACGGTCTTATATACACTTTAGGAATTTATGCAGGTATAACATTTCAAATTTTCACATTAACTCCTTTAGGGCATCTATTTATAAATAAAATAGATTCACTTTTAAGTAAAACGTTAATTTTTTTTATTAGGAGGTAAAACATGAAAAACTCAAACAAAAAAGTTCTATCATTAATATCAGCAATAACAACTAAAGCTGCTGAAGATCTTTCTAATTCTACTTGTGTTACAGCTTTATATCAACCAAAAGAACCAAAATCGTTACAAAAGAAATAAAGACATCAAGTAACAGAAAAATACTTGATAAAAAATATAATCCTAATTCTTTACTCATAGAATTAGGATTATATTTTTTATTAAATTCTTGCAATAGCTCTTACAATAGCTGCTTCTGCCTTAATTGAAAGAGGTAATGCAATCACTTCAAACTTCTCCACATTAATCAATTCATGTAAGTTTGTAAGATTCTCCAATACAAATACATCATTTTCAAATAACAACTTATGTATTTGAAATGGATATTTATCTGGTGATGGCATATCCATTCCAACCATTTTTATTTTCTTCTGAACTAAAAATTCCGCCATTTTTATATCAATAACAGGACTATCTTTATAGTAGATATCACTTCCATATTTGTCCCCAAACCCAGTATATAACAAAACAATATCCGCTTCTTTTATGACATCATTATATTCATCTTTCATAGTTATTATCTCTTCTCCTCTAACATCTAACAAACATCCATTACCAATAAAAGCTTCTAAATTATATTCATTAATATATTTGCCATTATATATAAGATGTCTTGGAGCATCAATATGGGTTCCTATATGCATACCTACTTCTACTCTTGTATTGTAATATTGGTCCTTATCTAAGGTTCTATCTTCAAAAACTCGAACCTCCTCGTCCCCAGGGTACACCGGCATTCTGTCCATTATCTCACAAGATAAATCTATTATTTTTTTCATAGCTACTCCTCTCATTTATATAAAGATAAACTTTATTGTTTCTACAAAATAAAATACGCTTATAAATATCTGTAATTATACCTTGATTTTAATTATATATCCATAAAACCCTTTGCCAACGCCATAAAAAGGGAGGAAGTAGCAATACCCCCCTATATTTTTTATTTACTTATAAAAACTTCCAATAAAGCCATCAAAACCAGCTTTTTTAAGTTCCTCTAGTTTTTTTTCTGCTCCATATTTATCCTTAAATGAACCAGCTACAACTCTATAGAATAATTCTCCTGATGGCTTAATAGCCCCTTGAGAACAATTCCATTTTCTATTTTCTCTCCATCCATATTCATAATAATGATCTAGTCCGCTAACATAGTCACCTTTATTAACTGCCTCTACCACATCAGGATTGCATATTAAATATCCAGCATCAGTAAAGTCGGCGGGCTTTGGTGGTAATGGCAATCTCCCTTCTTTCTTTCCAAAATTTATATAATGGATATATGGCTCTATTCCTGATTTAGCAACATCTGGATATTGTGCCATATACCAGGTTTTACTAAATGTTCTTATCTTCATTTCTTCTTCCTCCTGTGCACCACTAGCAAGTTTTTTTTTGAAATCCCACCATCTAGCCCAGTTATTATTACTATAAGGGCTTGGACAATTCTTTCTACTTGCATCATAATGTCTCATAACTCTATCTAAAGTAACACCATATTTATTCATTAGCATTTTAATTAAATCTCTAGTATTATTTGCCGTTGCTTCAGATATATCACCATTAGTTCCACACATTTCTATGCCAATGGAATTGAAATTTGATATACCATACATTCCATCACCATCGCCACAGTGCCAACTTGCATTATAATCCTCTACAACTTGTCTTATTTCATTATTATCTACAAAATAATGAGCTGATGCACCTCTATCTCCACCGCCAAAATAATCCGCATTATTCTTTGCTGTATCATTATAATTACCGGTAAAATGACATACTATATATTTAACATTATTTCCACTTGAATAATTGTAATTACTTATTTGTTTAACTATTGGTACCACATATTTCACTTCCCACTATAATTAATCACTTCCTCACTATAAAATATTTAACATATAATATTATGTTACTTATTTTGTAAATTTTTGTTTAAAATTAGATACTATTCTAACTAATTTTATATATAAGTTTCATGGTTAAAGCTATATAAAAATTCTATAAATATATAAAGAGATTGTAATTAATTTTCTACATGAAAACTAAGTTTCTTTTAATTTTATTAAACAACATTTGAATGTAGAGACATTATTGAATTCTACAATACTTTTGACAAATATCAGTTATGCGGGAGATATATAATGAAAATATTCAGAAAAATTATTGCCAATTCTATAGTGATGGTTCTAATAACTATTTCACTATCGAGTTGTAATAAAAATTCCATAACTACTAATTTAAATATAAAAGCAAGTAATCCTATTAATGTAGGAGTCCTTTTATATAGTTTTGATGATATATTTACTGCTCTTATAAAAGAAAATTTAGAGAAAATTCAAAATCAAAATCCAGATAAAATTAAATTTACTTTTTTTGATGGAAAAGCAAATTTATCAATACAGCAGGAACTTATACAAAAAATAATTGATATGAATTTTGATCTAATAATTACAACTTTTGATGATAAAAAAGAAGGTATCTTAGAAAATATCATTAATAAAATCAAGCAAAAAAACACTCCAATAATTTTCTTTAACGCAACCATTGATCCAAATGTTATTAAAGCATATAAAAAAGCCATTATTATAAATACTAATGTAGAGCAATCTGGTATTCAACAAGGAAATATTATCATAGATGCTTGGAATACTAATAGAAAATCTATAGACAGAAATAAAGATAATATTCTGCAATATATACTGTTACAAGGAAGCCCTGATAGTTATGCAGCTATAGTAAGATCAAAATCTGTAATTAAAACAATCAATGATGCAGGAATAAAGACTGAGCAACTGTCATCAATAGTATGTAATTGGGAAAAAGATTGTGCTAAAACTTCTATCTCCTCATTATTTTTACGATATGGCAACAAACTTGATATAATTATTGCAAATAATGATGCCATGGCAATCGGTGCTATTGAAACTCTACAAAAATTTGGTTATAACTTAGAAAACAATAACAAAAACATAGCTGTTATTGGAATAGATGCAATCCCACCTGCACAAGACCTAATAAAAAAAGGTGTGATGCTTGGTTCTGTTATACAGGATCCTCACGTTATGGCAGAAACTCTTTTTAAAGTAGGAATGAATTTAGTTGATGGTAGAAATCCTACAGAAGGTACAGATTACAAATTTGATGAAACAGGAGTTAAGTTGATTCTTCCTTACCAAGAATTTACGAAAAAAACATTGCCATCTGATAATAATCCTCTTCCTTAAACTTTCGACTTCTATTTATATATAATTTTGTATAAAATACAAGATAAATTAAGCACTAACCTTACTACAATCAAAAAAATTACTGAAAAACTTTTTCAGTAATAAACCATGAGGTGATAGAATGAACTTTTTTAGAAGAATACTTGCTTTCACTTTTATTATAATCTTCATAGTCGTTACATTAACAAGTCCTAGTCCAAAGGCTATAACCACTGAAACAAACAAAATTTCAAGAACACCTATTAGAGCAGGGGTCTTATTATATTTCTTTGAAGATTCATATCTGTTACTTCTTAAAAAAAATTTAGAGGATATTCAAAAGGAAAATCCTGATAAAATTGAATTTACTTTTTTTGATGGAAAAGCAAATCCCGCTATACAAT
Source organism: Clostridium cellulovorans 743B (assembly GCF_000145275.1). Lineage (NCBI taxonomy): Bacteria > Bacillati > Bacillota > Clostridia > Eubacteriales > Clostridiaceae > Clostridium > Clostridium cellulovorans. Next base: position 1,506,958 of record NC_014393.1, on the reverse strand, counting down.
ACGAAATTATAAATAATATGATTAATGATAACTTCGATCTTCTCCTATTGAATATTTTTGAAGCCAAAGAAAATACGTTACAGGAAATTATCAATAAAGCTAAACAGAAAAGCTTGCCATTGATAATTTTCATTTCGACAATTCCTAATATCGATATTGTCAAAACCTATTCAAAACTTGCTTTTATTCCTGCTGATACAAAAGAACCAGCAATTCTAGAAGGAAAAATTATTGCTGATGCATGGAATGAAAATAAAAAAGCTATTGATAAAAACGGAGATAATATACTGCAATATATTATGTTAAAAGGTAAAACCGATAGTGTCTTAAGTAATTCAAGAACCAAATACTCTGTTGAATCAATTAACACACTAGGAATACAAACTGAAGAACTTGCTACAGTATCCTGTAACTGGAGTAGACAAATTGCTAAAGAGTCTACGCGTTCGCTGTTCATAAGATTTGGTAATAAAATTGAAGCAATAATTGCAAATAATGATATCTTAGCTCTAGGTGCTATAGATGCTTTACAAGGCTTAGGATATAACAAAGGAAATAAATTAAAAACCATTCCTGTTGTTGGAATTGATGCACTACCAGAAGCACAAGAATTGATAAAAAAAGGATATATGCTTGGCTCTGTTTTTCACGATCCTAGTACAATGGCAGATGCTATATATAATATTGGATTAAATTTAGTTTCTGGCAAAAGCATCACATCAGGGACAGATTATAAAATTGACCCATCAGGAGTTATTGTAAACATAAATTTCAAAGAATACACGATTAAAACTCTATCAGAAATCAGTCAATAATTTTTATATAATATGTAATATAAATATATCGTATAAATATATACTTTCCATATTAATGAACATACTAAATAATAAAAAGACTTGGATTTTATGCATTTGTTTTAAGGAGACAAAAATGAAAATTATACCCCAAAAACTTATTCTTATAATCACTCTAATAATTTTTCTAGTAACCTCTTATGACTCAACAATAGCAAATGCCAACTTTAATCCTCCACCAGGTAGACCACTTAATGTAGGAGTATTACTATATAACGAAAGCGATTTATTTATATCTCTGATAAAGAAAAATTTAGAAAATATTCAAAGAAATAATGAAGATAAACTAAATTTCATTTTCTTTGATGGAAAAGGAAATACAACTATAACTCATGAACTTGCTATTCAATTATCTCAAGGTTATTATGATCTTTTATTAATGAACCTAATGACACCTTCACCTGAAAATACAGAACAAATTATTTCTAGCTTAAAAAGTAGAAATATTCCTTTTGTCCTATTCATTTCAGAAGTAAGCGAAAAGTTAATCTTTAATTATAAAAAAGCTGCTATTGTAGGCTTCTCTCTAATAAATCCTGGTGCTACTCAAGGACAAATCCTTGTTGATGCTTGGAATACTGATAAAAATTCTATAGACAAAAATAAAGATAATAAATTGCAATATATTATGTTAAAAGGCGATCCAACCCTTATAGTAACTACCGCCAGAACAAATGCAGCCTTAGAGACAATTACTAATGCAGGAATTAAAATAGATGAACTTGCTTCAATAAACATTTATTGGGATAAAGAATTAGCAAAAACCACAATGGCATCATTATTTTTACGTTATGGAAATAGTATTGAAGCAATTATTTCAAACAACGACGCTATGGCAATAGGTGCTATCAAAGCCCTTCAAAAATTTGGCTATAATAAAGGAAATAAAGACAAATCCATTGCTGTTGTAGGTTTTGATGCAATACCTGAAGCTCAGGAATTAATAAAAAAAGGAATAATGCTTGGTTCAGTTTTAAATGACGCTAAAACTTTTGCAGAAATGCTTTATAACGTTGGAGTAAATTTAACTTTAGGTAAAAGCCCTATTGAAGGTACTCAATATAAGCTTAATCCAACTGGAACTATTATCATACCACATGAAAAATTTTTAAAATAAAAAATCACACACCTTATAATTAATTAATATATCTGAAAAGAGGAAGTTTATGTTCGAAGATGTTTTAAAAAAAACATTAATCTTTATTCTTATTGGTACTTTTGCTCAGATATTTATTATTCATCAGACCAAAACTATTAATGCAGAAAATCTATCTGCTGGTGATACAAATGATAGATTAGCATTAATAAAGGAAAGAGGAGTAATAAATGTTCTTTCATCAAACGATCCTCCAATTGCTTACATAGATCCTGTAACAAAGGAATTTACTGGCGTTGACGGAGAAATCATCCATGAAATTGCAAGGCGTCTAGGTATTAAAAAAGTTAAAATGGAAGAAGTTCCTTTTGAAAATTTATTAACCGAATTAAATACTAATGATAATGCAGACATGGCAGCAAGTTCTATCTATGTTAATGAAGAACGAAAAAAACAAGTATTGTTTACAAACATAATATATAAAGAGTCAGAGGCTATTGTTACACCAAGAGTCTCAAAATTTACTTTTAAAGAAGATTTGAAAAATGCAACATTAGGAGTACAACTTGGAACTGTATACTCAGAATTAGTCCAAAAATGGTATCAAGAAAACTTAATAAAAGCTGTAAAATATTACAATACCCAAAATGAATTATTAAAAGCAGTAAATACAGGAAAAGTAGATGCATGTATGACTGATTCTATTGTTTCATCATATTTATTATCAACAGATACAGGTCTTTATTTAAAGCCAATGGATGGATATAAACCTGAACTTGCTGGCCTGACTGCAATAGCGCTAAAAAAAAGTGATGTAGCCTTAGCAAATGAAATAAATAAGAAAATTGATGAAATGAAAAAAGATAGAACACTGATGTCTATCCTTAGTAAATATGGCATGGGAACAAATAACTTTGTTTCAGTTGAAGATGGTCATATATACAATAATACATCAAAGAGAAATCTTAAATATCAATTGTTAGAAAAAGAACGAATAAATCAGTAATATATTTCAACTTTTCCAACAAAATTCTTTATGAATAATTGAAGATAACTTGAAATACTATCTATAGTATAAGCACTTATATAAGGTTACTGAGGTTATCCGTGGAAAATCAAAAAAAATGTGATTTATATTATAAAAACTCGCCTAACTATTTAGTTAAATGTAGAAGAAATTTTAAAGAAGAAATAGATAAACTATCCTATGCTTGTGGAGATATAATTACTGATGACATTGGAGTAGTATCTACTTCCCCACAATATTTGAATAAACTATTAAAAGATGTACCTTCAATTACCTATATTAATCCTAGAAAAAAGTATGTGCTCCAGGATATTTCACCCTCAGAGGTTGATAGTATATATACTGTAAAATTGAATCCTTACCTAAACTTAACAGGAAACGGCGTATTAGTTGGTATGATTGATACTGGAATAGATTATTTAAATGCAGAATTTATAAGAGATGATGATACCTCAAGGATACTCACTATATGGGATCAAACCATTGAAAGTGAACCTAAAGAATCTCTATATGTAGGGAGAAGTTATTCAAATGAGGAAATTAATAACGCAATTTCAGCTTATAAAAACAAGGAAGATCCTTATAAAATTGTGCCATCAAAGGATGAAGTTGGTCATGGCACTGAAATGGCTGGAATTATAGGAGCACAAGGCATTAATAAAGCTGTACAGGGAGTTGCTCCAAATTGCGAATTTGTAATAGTAAAACTTTTAGAATCAATTAATTTTAAAAATGAACTACTAGAAAATGATATTGAATATACACCTATCTATAATGATTCTGAAATTTTAGCAGCACTAAATTATTTAAAAAATTTTTCTCTAAAAGAAGGCAAACCAATGGTCATATATATAGGTGTCGGCACTACAGAAGGAAGCCATGATGGCCTTAGCTTACTCTCAAGATATATTACCTCTATAGGTACTATCAATGGCATTGCCTTAGTAGCAGGTGTTGGAAATGAAGGTGCCTCAAAAGGTCATACTTCAGGAAATATAAAAACAGTAAATGACACTGCTTCAATAGAATTAAAGATACCAAAGGAAATTAAAAAGCTTTCTTTTAATATATGGATTTTTAAACCTAATAAAATGTCTTTAAATGTTATTTCACCAAACGGAGAACAGTCTAATTTTATTAGAGCCAAGCATGACAAAGAGGAATCCTTTGTTTATTTTTCTTACCAAACCCAAGTTAATATAAAATATAGCATACCAGAATATTTTACAGGGCATGAAGTTATAAATGTCACCTTTAATAATATAAAAGTAGGAATATGGACACTTTTGTTAAGAGGGGACTATATAACTAACGGTAAGTATCATATATGGCTTCCTCCGCACCAAACTCTACCCCCTAATACTGAATTTCTTAAACCTGACCCATATATTACACTAACAATACCAGCTACCACTAGAAATATATCTCCAGTAGCTTATTGTGGAATTAACAACAATTTACTTCCCACCTCTGGAAAAGGATTTAACTCCAATGATGTATCCATTAGTCCTGGTATTGCCACTGTTGGAGAAAATGTTCTAACAACTACAGTCTCAGGTGGAGTAAAAACTGTTTCAGGCTCTTCAGTTGCTACTGCAATAGTGACAGGAGTCTCTGCACTTTTACTACAGTGGGGAATTGTCGATGGTAATAATAAAGTTATGTATTCGATAAAAATCGCTGTATATTTGATATACGGTGCTAGAAGAAATGGCTTTCTTGCAAGCTATCCAAATAAAGATATCGGCTATGGATTTTTAGACTTAGTAGGCACCTTCAATCTTATTAGTACAAGTTATAGAATAAATTTAACTTTAGATAATAATCTGACTCAATGCTATCACGAAAAATTATTCATAAGGATTCCAAAAGAAATTATGGAGGATCTTAAATGAAAGGCAGTATAAATTCAAATAAAATCTTACATGACATAAATTATGATAATTATATTGTTCAATACAGAGGAGATATTGAATCAGAAATATCTGGATACCAAGACTCCTATGTAATAATAATTAATGATAAATACGCTATAGTATCAGTAAAAAAAGATGTAGAAATCAACCTAGATAAAACTTCCTATTTTAGGACTATTGAATATGTTAATCCCCCCGCAATGTTTACCCTACAAAATATCTCGCCAATTGAAGCATCCAAAGTTAGTGCTGTACAACTGGGCACTCCACTAAACTTAACAGGGAAAGGTGTTAATGTGGCGATTATTGATACAGGTATTGATTATCTAAGTGAAGAGTTTTTAGACTTAAATGGTAAAACTCGAATTGATTGTATTTGGGACCAAACAATAATTTCTTCTGAACAATCAGAAAACAATCCTGTTCCCTTTGGCACTTTATATACAAGAGATAAAATAAACGATGCTATAACAGCTTCTAAAGAAGGAAAGTCTCCCTACGAAATAGTACCAAGTAAAGATGAAATTGGTCATGGAACAAACATGGCCGGAATAATTGGCGCAGCAGGAAAAAATCCTAAGCTTAAAGGAGTTGCTCCTGAATGTAACTTTGTAGTAGTTAAGTTAATAGAAGCTCTTTCCTATAAAGCCGAATTTGATGATATTACTGTACCAGTTTTCAATATATCTTCAATTTTTACAGCCTTGCAATTTTTATATGAATATTACCAAAGCAATTATACTCCACTGGTTATATATTTGCCACTTGGGAGCCCCTTAGGAAACCATGACGGAAACGGTTTATTAGAACAGTTTATAGACTCACTTCTTACTAATAACGGTATAGCATTAGTTACTGGAACTGGCAATGAAAGAAATACAGGGGGACATACTTCTGGATTCTTAGCTGAAATAGGTACAGTTAACGTTCCCGCTGCTGGTAATATTGAATTAGAAGTAGCTCCTGAACAAAAGCATTTGTGGATTGAAGTATGGTGCGATTACCCTAATGTAGTACTTGTAGAGATAGTATCTCCTTCTGGCGAATCTACTAATGCAATACCTATTACCTTAAATCGCACTAACACCTATATCTTCTCCTTTGAGAAAACAATCGTTAAAGTTAATTATTATATTCCAGAAGAAAACACTGGCGATGAATTAATACGCCTTAGATTTTCTAAGTTACAGCCTGGCCTCTGGAAGATTAGATTAAATGCATCTTATGTTTTAAACGGAAGATATAATGCTTGGATGTCCCAAAAAGGAATAGCTGCTAATGGTACAAGATTTACTTTCGCAGATCCCTTTGGAACAGTAACTAATCCTGCTAATTCAATATATCCAATAGTTGTGGCAGCTTATAATCAAAATAATAATACTGTTGTTGATTATTCAGGAACAACCTCTTTAACTGCAATAATTGATAGGATAGATGTAGCAGCAGGAGGTGTAAATGCATTAACAGTAGCTCCTAACAACACAACTTCAGTTGTAAATGGTACTAGCGTATCAGCGGCTATAGTTGCTGGAATTTCTGCTCTGATATTCAACTGGGGAATTATTAATGGAATTGAAAAATATATGTTTTGCCAAACACTTAGAGCATATCTTGAAAAAGGCGTAGTTACAAGAAGTGGAGATGTTTCACCTAATCCCTATTGGGGATATGGTTTTTTAAACATACCTAAACTTTTTGAAAATATCACTTAACTCTCTCTTTCCTTTACTACTTTAATCAACTTAAAAATGAAACATGTTAAGTTTTAGCAATATTTAAGGAGGCACCCTTGGATAATCTAAATAAGTGTAAGTTGTACTATGAAGATTCACCTAATTACTTAGTTCAATTTAGGGGAAATTTTAAAAAACAGATAGACAAGGTTTCCTATGCTTGTGGTGATACGATTACTAACAGCATTGGAGTTATATCAACCCCCGAACAAAATCTAGATACGCTTTTAAAAGATGTACCTACAATCACTTTTATTGACCCAAGATATATGTATGTATTACAAGATACTTCCCCTACAAGTGTAGATAATATAAATGCCATCAAAAGCAATCCTTACTTAAGCTTAACAGGTAAAGGCGTACTTGTTGGCATGATAGACACTGGGATTGATTATCTTAATGAAGAATTTATACGAGACGATGGTACCTCACGAATAATTAGTATCTGGGACCAATCGATTCAAGATGGGCAAGATACCTCCGTATACATTGGAGATACTTATACCAATGAACAAATCAATAATGCAATTACCGCTTATAAAAATAATGGAGATCCCTATAAAATAGTTCCATCAAAAGATTCTATTGGACATGGTACTAACGTGGCTGGGGTCATCGGTGCTCGAGGAGTTAACCCAAATTTTCAAGGAATTGCACCAGATTGTGATTTTGTTATAGTAAAATTATTTGAATCGATTAATTTTAAAAATAAACTACAGAAAAATTCAATTGAATATACGCCTACCTATAATGGTGCTGAAGTTTTAGCAGGAATAGAATATCTAAAAAATTTCTCTATTAAGGCAAAAAAACCTATGGTAATCTACTTAGGTGTCGGAACTACAGAAGGAGGCCATGATGGAAATAATTTAATTTCAAAATATATATCCTCCTTAGGAAGTTTTCAAGGTATAATCACCGTTATAGGCGTCGGCAATGAAGGTGCATCCAGTGGACATACTTCTGGATATATACACAATTTAGAAGATATCTCTTCCGTCAGTTTAAAGATACCTAGAGACATCGACTTTTTTTCTTTTAATATATGGGTTCGAAAACCAAATGTAGCATCACTAAAAATAATTCCACCTAGCAAAGAAACCTCTGATTTTATTAAAGCAAAATCCAATAAAACTACCGAAATTAGATTCGTACTTTTAGATACCAAAGCTAGTGTAAAATACTACTCTCCAGAATACTTTACAGGCCATGAAGTAATAAATGTTGTTTTTGAAGACATAAAACAAGGAATATGGAAATTTGAATTAAAAGGAGAATATCTTACTGATGGAAGATATGATATCTGGCTTCCGCCAGAAAAAACACTCTCTAAAGGCATAGGTTTTCTTAATCCTGATCCTTTTACTACTCTTACAACACCAAGTACAGCTAGAAAAGTTGTTACAGTAGCTTACTCAGGAGATAATAATACTTTAATCGCTGCCTCCGGTGAAGGTTTTAATAGTAACAACTTAATTAATCCCGATATAACTACTCTTGGATTAAATATCCTAACAACAAAACCAGGTGGCGACGTTACTGTCAGTTCAGGTAGTTCTATTGCAACAGGCATAATTGCGGGAGCTTGTGCCCTTCTATTACAATGGGGAATAATAGAAGGTAATGACCCAACAATGTATGCTGCAAAGGTTAGAAGTTATCTAATTCACGGTGCAGATAGAAGTAATCTCACCTTAAGATATCCTAATAGAAAGGTCGGTTACGGTTTTTTCGATTTATTAAATACCTTTAATACTATAAATAAAACTTATACTGAAGCAAGAAGTACAAACAATGATTTTATTGAATATCATATTAACAAAGTATTCATCAGAATCAACAAGCATATTACGAGGAATTTGAAATGAAAAAAAATAATGCATTCCCAGAAGATATTTTAAAAAATGTAAACTTTTTTCCCTACCTAGTTCAATATGAAGGTGATATAGAAAATACAATTTCATCGGAATCAGGATATTATACAACAATCATCAATGATATGTATGCAATACTAGAAGTGCCAAAAGAGCAAATAGAACCTGATATTAAAAATCCATTTCTCTCCTCCATTGTATATGTTAAACCAACTGAAATGTATACTCTTCAAGAAATTTCACCACTAGAAACTTATAAATCTGAAATTTCACAATTAGACTTACCCCTGCCTTTAACTGGCAAAGGAGTTACTATAGCAATTATTGATACAGGTATTGATTACTTAAGCAAAGAATTTATGACAGCTACTGGTGAAACAAGAATCGAAGCTATTTGGGATCAAACAATAATTTCAAGTAAAGAATATCAAGCTAACGTTGTTCCCATTGGAACTGTGTATTCTAAAGAAGAAATCAATAGAGCTCTACTTGCTCATAGCCAAGGTAAAGATCCCTATGAAATTGTTCCTAGTAAAGATGAAATAGGACATGGAACAAAAATGGCAGGAATAATCGGTGCTACTGGAGATAATCCTGCTCTAAAGGGCTTTGCCTATGAATGTAATTATATAATCATAAAGCTACTAAAGGATTACGCCTTCGAAGATCGCTTTCATACAGAAGTTCCCGTTTTTAATACAACTCATATTATTGCAGCCTTGCAATTTTTATATGAATATACTTTAGTGAATAATAACCCTTTAGTTGTATATTTTCCACTTGGAACTAATTTTGGTAATCACAAAGGCTATAGTCTTTTAGACCAATTTATAGATTTTATTTCAATGAGTGGCCGTATAGTATTTGTTTGTGGAACAGGAAATCAATGCGGAAAAGGACTTCATACTTCAGGAATAATATCTGAAGCTGGTGAAACAGGTATTATTGAAATAGATGTGTCCCCAAAACAGCAGGATCTATGGCTTGAAATCTGGACAGCTTTACCAAATATAATGTCCTTATCAATAACATCCCCCTCAGGAGATAATACTGATATAATACCTGTTAGACTAAGTAAGGTTATGCAATATAATTATGTATTTGAAAGCACTTTAATAAAGATTGTATACTATCTGCCAGAAGAAAATACAGGTGATGAATTAATAAGAATTAGATTATATAATATTCAACCAGGTATTTGGAGCATAATGCTTAAAGCAAATGACATTTTAGATGGAAGATACGATGCTTGGCTTGCTCAAGAAGGAATTACCGTTGGTGGGACAAAATTTACTCTAGGTGATGATTTTGGAACAATTACTGCCCCCGGTGGATCAACTTATACTGTAACTGTTGCGGCATATAATCAAAATAATAATACTATACTACAATACTCCGGCAGAGCTTTCCTATCAACTTATACTGATATAATAGATATTGCTGCTGGAGGAGTAAATGCACTAACAGTAGCGCCTAATAATGAAACTGCAATTGTTAATGGAACTTCCGTCGCTGCTGCTATCGTTGCTGGAGTCTGTGCTTTGTTATTTGAATGGGCTATAATTAATGGTAATGACCCATATATACATGCACAAACTATTCGCACATATCTTTCAAGAGGAACAACTAAAAGAAAAGGTGATATATATCCTAATCCTCAATGGGGTTATGGAATCCTAGATATACTACAGTTATTTAAATACATTATATGAAGAAAATAATCTCATCTGTGAAGCTAATTCTATAATTTAAAAATTCTTGAATAACTCCAGTTTCAAATACAAATAATAACTATACAGTGACTTATGTAAATTTAATTATTACTCCTCTAGCTACCTGATCTAGGTTAAAAATTTATGAAAAGAGAGAACTTATGAGTAAAATTATTTTTAAGAAAACATTCCTTTTATCAATTATTATAATAAACATTATTGGAATATTTTCTATAGTACCTACAAAAGCAACTAATACCTATACTATAAGAAACACTAAGAAAAAAGATAGGTTAGAATTAATAAGGGAAAGAGGCGTACTGTGGGTATGTTCATCAAATGATATACCTATTTCTTTTACTGATCCAAAAACAAATGAATTCTCTGGAATAGATGCAGACATTCTTAAAGAAGTGGCGAAACGCATTGGAATCAATAAGGTTGAAATAAAGAGTGTAACTCCTTTCAGCAATCTAATAGACTGTTTAAATACTAATGCTGATATAGATATTATTGCTAATGGAATGTATGTTACAGAGGACCGTAAAAAAGAAGTCTTATTTACGAATATATGGTATAAGGAATCAGAAGCAGTTCTCATTCCTAAGGTTTCAAGGATTAATAGTAAAGAGGACTTAAAAAACGCAGTAATTGGTGCTTTAGAAGGAACATCCTTCTTGGAATTAGCTGAAAACTGGAAAAAAGATAATTTAGTCAAAGATGTTGTTATATATAATGATCAAAATACATTATTATGTGCAGTTAATGAGGGGAAAATTAATGCAGCTATAACTAATTCTATTGTTTCAACTTATCTATTATCAAAGGACAGTAAATTATATTTAAAGATATTATCTCCATACGAACCAGAAACTCTTGGAAAAATAGCAGCAGCTGTAAGAAAAAGTGATATTAGCTTAGCAAAAGCAATAAACAAAGAAATTGATAATATGAAAAAAGATAAAACCCTAATGGAGATTCTAGATAAATATGGACTTGATGAAAGTTATTTTGTTCCGATTAAAGACAGTGATGCTTATGCCACTTTCTATAGATAACTTCCTTACAATTAAATAATCTAATGATACTTATGAAAACTTAAAATATGATAAATACTCTAATGGTGCTTCCAAAAATAAAAATATGCGTAAGGGACTCAAATGCATAATAGCTATTTTGAGTCCCTACTCTATTTCCTTTATAACCTAGCCTTTAATGTATTTAGCTCTTTCAAAACCTCATAATACTCTTTATCTAAAAGAATCACATCATCCTTTTTACTCGGCATTGATAACCTCCCCATTATTTCTGAAAGGCGATTTTGCATTATAAGAATCTGTTCACTTATTTCATTTCTTTTCTTTACAGGGTTATTTTTCTTGGCTAAATATTCATTGTAGTTCCCTTTAAATACTTTTATTTTGTAATTCTCAATAGTCATTATATTATCAGCAACAGCTTTTATAAAACTTCTATCATGAGAAACAAACAGTATACTTCTATCATAATCGCAAAGTGCTTCCTCAACTACCTCAAGAGAAGTTATATCCATATAATTTGTTGGCTCATCTAAAATTAGTAAATTAATATCCTGCAGTAGTACTTTTGCAAATGCCACCTTAACCTTCTCACCACCACTTAGAACCCCTATCCTTTTATAAACTGCATCACCTTTAAACAGCAATCTTGCTAGCAATAATCTTGCATAATTTTCTGACTGAATGCTAGTTTTCATAACATCCTCTATTATAGTTAAATTTTCATCTAAAATTTTTAAATCTTGACTAAAATAACCTATCTTTGCAGCCTTTGATATTTTTATTTCCTGCTTATTGTTGATTATCATTTTTATTAACGTACTTTTTCCACAACCATTAGGTCCAATCAATGCCACCTTAGAATTATTTTCAATATAAAATTCTGCATCTTTAAAAATAACCTTCTTATCATATTTCCTATTTATACTTTTACCTTCAATTACTACTTTACTATGAAGCATATTTGAATCCGAAAAATCTAGCTTAATAATCTCTTGATTTCTTGGTTTATCCTTCACTTCTAAATGATCAATCCTTGATTCTATAGCTTTTACAGTTTTGTCTAACTTAGCCTTAGACTTTTGATTTCCCATTTTACGATGAAGTCTTGCCTCAGAATTGCCCATCCTCTTTGGTGCCTTCCTCATCCCTTTGGACTTTTCACTTATTTCAATTATAGTATTCTCAAGACGTCTCTTCTCCTTAGTATATTGACTATACTCAAATTCTGCTCGTTGCCTTTCCATAAGCTTTTGATTTATATAATCACTAAAGTTACCATTATATATTTTTATCTTTCCTTCTTCTATTTCCATTATCTTATTACAAATCTTATCTAAAAAGCTTCTATCATGAGAAATTATAACAAGTGCCCCTTTATACTGCTGAAACTTCTGCTCTAATAATTCAATGCCATCGATATCTAAATTGCTAGTAGGTTCATCAGCAAAAATAAGCTGACTCTCATCATCAAAAGCTCTCGCTAACTTAAATCGAGTCTTCTCGCCACCACTGCTATTCTCATTATAAACACTTGCAACTCTAAACTTCTCAGCCATTTCTTTACTTATAGTCTTACCTTCTGGTTCTTGAAGCTGAGATATATAGGAATGTTTACCATAAAGTTTAACAACACCAGTATCTGACTCTAACCTTTTACTAAGGATATTAATCAAGGTTGTTTTTCCCACACCATTTACCCCTACGATCCCAATTCTATCTTCGGAATATATATTCAAATTTTCAATAGCTAATATTAATCTGTCCTCATAATACTTTTTTAAATTTCTACATTCAATTAACAACATAAAAACCCCTCCTGAAATCTCCTGGAGGGGATAGCGTCATAACTATTAATAGCCAAAAATACACCTATATAATTAGCCTCGGATCATAAACCAAAACAAAAGCAAATTAATAAAAGCAGCGCACAAAACTCAGTATATGTGAATTTTAAACCATAAATAATAATTTTATCCACACACTATGAAATTTTATCCACAAATTAGCTATAACAACACACATTTAACAAGCTATCTACAGTCGGAAACGCTATCCACTCACAGTCATAAAATCCAGAACAATAAAACCTTAAATAAAGGTTTGAATTTTGTGTTAATTTTTTACAATCTTATAAGTGAATTATATTCTCATTTCTGCAAATACCTTGCCCTTTCATATTCTTTGTTTATGCAAGATTATATATTTTTTTAATTGTTCTGTCAAGAATCATTTATTACTTAAATTACCATATACCATTTAAAACCTCAAACTCATTTACCAACTATTAGTAATATCAATATTTCACGAATTATTTACATCTAAATAGAATATAGATAAATATGCTTGTAACTCATTAGGTCGTGGTTCAAATTAAATAACTTCTAGAATTATGAAGACTATATAGTACTTAGTCTCCCATTAATAGTAATATATCACGCCCTTCAAGTTATGCACAATTGCGCTATGAGGAGGAATTTACATGTCACCAGTAGATGGAGAATGGAATGTTCATGAAACTGTTAGCTCTGAGGATAAACAAATATTAGCTACTGCACTAGAAGGCCACCTAGTTGCAAATTATGAGCCTGTGGCTGTTGCTTCTCAAGCAGTAAATGGAGTAAACTATCTATTTATTGCAAAATCTACTCCAGTGACCTTAAATCCTAGAACAGATTTAGTAAAAATCTATGTTTCTGTAGTACCTGCTGGTTCAGAACCGGAACTAATAGCAATAAATTCAATGATATAATTACGTCCCTATATGTTTTCTTAAAATACTATCTTGTAAATAAATAACTATAATCAAAATATTCTATAAGGAGGAACTTCTATGACTACAATCGCTGGCGGATGGTCTGTTCATGAAACTATAACCGATGAAGACAAAGAAGTATTTGAAACTGCGCTGCAAGGAATTGTAGGAGTAAACTACACCCCTATTGCAGTTGCTAGTCAAATTGTCAATGGAGTTAATTACATTTTTATAGCTAAAGCTACCCCTTCAGCATTAGCCGCAAAAACTGGTTTAGCAAAAATTTATATTTCAGCAGTACCCGCTGGAGCTGAACCAACTCTAATTAACATTGAAAGAATAGTATAACATTAAAACTTTCACATAATAACGTAAAAAACATTGGTACGGGGATACCAATGTTTTTCTATATGTTATAGGGAGAGGGAAAATATTAAAAAATGTTTTAAAAGATTTTTTACTTTAGTTTGATTATAGGTGTCAATTGTGTCATTTCTGTGTCAAAAACAAATATTTATTAAAGAAGCTTTAATCGATAATTTTAATTTATTATTATGGAATTTTTAATTGCAAATAGAAAAAACACTGGCACGGGGATACCAGTGTTCATCTAAATTGTAAGAGGATTTATGAAAAAACATTTTATTATGTTTTTATTATACACTTTAATTATGACATTTTTGTATCAAAATGCAACTGAATTTTCATTAAATATTTTGCATACTTTTTACAATTTAACACTGATATATACTTATATTACTTATTTATTGAATATTCTTTTAATGCTTTCTCTATAGTTCCATCCACTAAAACCCCAATAGCTTCGATAATTTCTTCTGGTTTTGTCTTCATTCCTCCCTCCATCCACTTTCCAACTAATGCTATGAAAGCTGGAGTATAAAAATCCACTACTATTTTTTTCTTTTCCTCTGGAACTTTCATATCTCCAGATATCTCTTCTACAATTCCTATTAAGTGCTTTGAGGCACTGGCAAAAAGAAACCTTTCTAAATGCTCTCTACCAACTGAATGCAAGGTATTTAAACAGAATGTTTTGTTCTTTTCTATATATTTGAAAACTTCTAAGTATCCTTCTTTCCAATTTTCATAACGACTTTCTTCTTCCAGCCATTTAGCTGCTTGATTACTATAAATCCACCCTAATAATTCATAGACATCTTGAAAATGATAATAGAAGGATTGTCTTGTTAATCCGCAGCCATCAACAATATTTTGTATAGAAATCTTGTTAATTGGGGTTTTCTCCATCTGTTTTTTTAGAGATTCTGCCATTAACTGTTTTGTATGTGATGAATTACTCATATACTTTAGCTCCTTTATGTAATCATATCCCAATTAATATTAAAATACTTATTAATACCATTGATTAACTAGATTGATTTTATCATAGGAAAAATAATACATCAACATCAAAAACTTATATTTATTACTAAAATATCAGCTTATGTAAATAAAGGGGCTCTTACTTTTTTAAAAGATACACCCCCCCTTCTTAGTTAACACTTTTGTCGGCTTTATTTATTCTTAATATTTATATGATGATAAACAAGTTATAAAGACTAGCTTCAAAAATCCTTTGGTTCAAATAATCAGTGATGTGAACTTAAAAATATAAATCAATTGAAGCTATTAAAATAATCCTCTAACTTGCATGGCCCTGCTAAAATATCTTTTCCAACAAACAATACACCATCTTCTCTAATTTTAATATTCCATTTTACAAGAGTAATATAACCATCTACTATTTCTATAGCAGTTATACATCTTGGATGAACGCAGCTTCCATCATTAAAATACGGTGGTTGCCCCACTTTTGGAAACATAGGTCTATGGGTATGTCCAGTAATTAGTATATGTTTTTCTTTTTCTACCCATTCAACAAGCTTTTTCTCAACGGCAAGTTTTTTTTCATAGTTTTTAGCTGTACTTGTTGGATCTTTAACTCCAAACATTTCAAGTGGTCTCCATAGATATCTAACCATATACTTACTTGCCACCCATAAATCATCATTTAAAAAATCTGCTTGATGTCCGTGGATTACCAAAATTTTATCTTCTTCTCTTTTATACTTTAAAACCAATCCTTCGTGAATTTTTATATCTTCAAACAAAGGAATTTCACTCTTTGTTCTTTGATCAAAATATCTATAGAAATTTCTATTAACAAACTCTTCATCTTTCTTAATCATATCATGATTTCCATAAATAAAATAAAGTCTCTTTTCATTATAAAATTTAGACAAAAACTTAAAGACGTTGCTATGAACCTTTTGAATATCATAAAAATTTCTATTTTCCCAAAGTTCATCACCGTCACCGACTTCTACATAAGTATACCCCTCCTGATAATAATGATTTATAGCTGTAAAATACAATCTTTCATTTTTATAAAAGCTGTCTGAACTAGTCCCATCACCTCTATGGCAATCGCTGATTAATGCTAATCTAGAGCTATCATCGATAAAAACTTCCTTTGATTTTTTAAAAACTTCTGATATACGATTTATCGCATCCATGATTATCCTCGTTATGTTATAAAATACTATTCATAACATTCTATGTTACAAAGATAAAAATGTCTCATGGTTTGAAAAGTTCAAAAATCCATGACTAAAACCTCTGATATTAATATAATTAACTACTATCAGAGGTATCCTACACATAAAAAATTAACCACTAAAAAAGAAAAGTGATTATTCTAAGCTATAACAATGATGAGCTATTTTCTTTTAATACCCAACATATTCTTTAGTTCGTTGAACTTCCTTAAATTTATTATCTTATCAAATAAATCTGGTGTTTCTTTTTCGATAGCATTAATTGCATCATAAAAATTTTTATGATTACCTGCTATTTTTTGATACCTTCTACAATTCAACTTATTTGAACTTTGAACAATTGAAAGAAATATTTTCTTTTTTGAAGTTGGCTGTTTTGTTCTTGGTTTATTAAATTGAAAAGTTACAGTATTATTGTCTAAATAAATTTCATCTTCTAAATATCCTATATCTATCAAAGCCATTATAAAAGCATTTCGCATTTCTAGATCTTTTAAGGTAATGCTCAAATCCACTATTAACTCTGAAGGATGAGAAAACATCCCTAACTTGAAGCCTGTTAGCCACCAACTTATACCTTCTCTTCTAAATATCTCCTTATTGTCTTTTATTAAACTCATTTTCATATCTAACCTTTCAAAATCTTCTACAGCATCATAAAAGTTTCCTTTAAAAACTCTTGGTATATCTAGTTGCATTTTAGCCTTCTTGTATACCCCTATTTCACAACCAGTAGTCATGCCATACTGACCTTTCCAAAGTTCAATTAGCCAAAGTTCCCCTTTATACATAAACTTAATTGGTTCACAATCAATAACTAATCCTAAAATTGGTGCTGCTTCATCATAGAAATGACAATATCCCATCTCTCTTTGCCAAGGATGTGTTATTGAATAGAATATATCCTGTATTGGATTATAGGCATATCCAGCAGTACTCATAATTCTATCTATATCATTTTTTGATAAAGCTTCCTTGGGGCGTCTATTGTTTTTAGTATTACTAATAGATTTTTTCCATCTTAAAATTGAAATTTTAATTTCTTTTTGAAAAATTAAATATATTATTAAAGCTACTATTATAATTACCAAACCAATCCTTAATGCAGGAAACTTCTCGAATTGTGCATAGTAGCTTGGTTGAACTATATTTTCGGTAAGCTGTTTATTTTCAAATACAACACTTTCTAAGCAATTAAGCTTTCCCATAGCAAACATAAAATTCACCTCAAATTTTGTCGTATTCTATAGTATTCCTTCTACATCTACTTTGTTAAAGCTAAATCCTATTATTGTATTCTATAATTGCATTTTCTATAAGAAATAAAAGAAGACATGCCTTAGTAGTAACTTTCTACTTAAGCATATCTCTTTTTATCTAATCTACCCTTCACTTTGAAGTTCATTTATACATTGCCCGATTATTTTAATTCCTTCTTCAATTTCCTCTAGCGTAACCCTTGATAATCCCAATCTTAGAGTATTTTTACACGAATCATCTATACTAAAGATATCCCCGGTCGTAAATATCACACCTCTTTTATAACATCTATCAAGCAATTCCCTTGAAGATATTCCGTCTAGCCCTATATATACATGAAGTGCTCCTTCTCCATATATAAAACTTGGGGTTATATATTTATTTATACACTTTAATGCTAATTCATATTTTTCTTTATAAAACCTTCTAGTTTTTTTTACATGCTTTTCAAAGGCTCCGCTTTTAAGATATTCATATAAAACTCCTTGATCTAAAAAGGAGCTATGAATGTTTTTACATCTCTTAACGCTTTCAACTGTTGATATAAGCTCTTTATCAGCTAATATCCACCCAATTCTAATCCCAGGAAATAATATTTTTGAAAAACTCCCTATATAAACTACCCCTGTTCCGCCCTTATCTAAAGCAGCCATTGGTGAAATATGAGTACTATTGTATAATAGTTCTTCACTAAAGCCATCTTCTATTATTGGAACATCATACTTCTTAAATAACTTGTATACTTTAAGCCTTTTTTCCGCCTTCATCACTATACCAGTAGGATTATGATAAGAAGGAATCAAGTATCCAAACTTTATTTTTCCTGACTTTAATCTGGTTTCTAATTCACTTAAATCAATACCATCTTCCTTCATTGTTACACCAATGATATCAAGGTCATGAACTCTCATAATTTTTATGGCAGTATTATGGGTAGGATTTTCACAAAGGATTTTATCTCCTGGCTTTGTGTAAGCAGTAAGTAATATTTCCAATGCTTCTGTAAAACCATTGGTTATTATTATTTCTTTGTCCTCTGTTTCAATTCCTTTTTTCCTCATATAAGCTTTCAGATAATCCATCAAAGGTTTATATCCTTTTGCATATCCGTAATTTAATATTTTATGTCCTTCAATAGAAATACTATTTAAAAAAGCTTTCTTAAACTCCTCCATATCAAAGAGTTCTCCATCTGGTGAAATGCTTTTAAAAGAAATCAAATTCTTTGACCATGGAATTTCATGCTTAACTATGTCTAGTTCTTCCGAAAGTCTGCCATAGTTATTAGTTCTTTCACCCCAAGAAACCTTCCATTGCTCACCTTTAAGAATTTTATTCTTAGCTACAAAAGTGCCTTTTCCTTTTACCGTATAAAGAATTCCTTCTACCTCTAAGTTTTCATAAGCTGTAATTACAGAATTACGGCTTACCTCTAAGATTGTAGAAAGTTCCCTTGTAGCAGGGAGTTTCCCATCAGTAACTAGCATTCCATTCTTTATCATGATCTTTATATAATTTTCGATTTGCAAATATATCGGCTCTTTATCATTAAATTCTATTGAAGAAAATATCAAAATAATTTCAACTCCTAAACAAGGGAATATTTTATAATTTTATCTAACAATTCACTAAATTCCATTCCCTTTGCTTTAGCACTTTTGGGAATTAAACTGTGAGGAGTAAGTCCCGGCAAGGTATTAACTTCTAAAACATAAGGAATTCCGTTACTTATTATCATATCAACTCTTGAGTAGCTTCTGCAATATAACAAATCCCAAATTTTCTTAGAAATCTCCGCTACTTGTGATTGCAATTGTTCTTTTAAATATACTACATTTTCCTCTGCACCATTATCATCATATTTAGCTGTGTAGTCAAAGAATCCTGAGCTTTTCGTTTCTATCATCACTGTTGGAAAAACTTCTCCATTCAATATAAAAGAAGTGATTTCTTCTCCTTTTATATACTTTTCTATCATTACCTCTGTATCATATTTTAGACCTTCTTTAACAGCCTTTTCTACTTCCCCTTCATCTTTTACACAAAAGGTTGCAACACTAGATCCTCCATTGTTAGGTTTAATAAATACAGGATATCCAAGACTTTTTATCTTTTCATAATCGATTTCCTCTACAGATTTAACGGTAATCCAAGGTGCTGTATTTATATTAGCATTTTGAAGAAGACTCTTTGTTATGCCTTTGTTCATACAAATGGCACTAGTTAATACGCTGCAGCCACTATAAGGAATCTCTAAAGCTTCAAGAATTCCTTGAATTGTACCATCCTCCCCAAACTTTCCGTGCAAAGCTATAAAAGCAAAATCAATTCCTTGAACTTTTTCTACTACCTGCTTTTTAGAATCTATTACTATAGGAATAACCTCGTACTTATTTCTATTTAAATATTTTACTACTTCTTCCCCAGACTTTAGTGATACTGCTCTTTCTGATGAAATTCCACCCATAATTACTCCGACTTTCATATTATATATCTCCTCTATTATTTCTATTTTTTATACCTCTATGAAAATTAATTTAGCCCCCTTCTGATTTCATTATATGAATATAGCTAATAATAAAAAAGAACCACTAGCTATGGGATTTTCTTAACTAGTGGTTCCTTTTTTATTAAAGTGCTTTTATAATATATAGATACCTACAACTTATTCTAAATTTTATTAACCTCAGTACTAATTTTATCAATGAAGATTTTGCTACAAATTCAAGATTTGAATATAGGTATATATTACTTAATGATAACCTGCAATTATAACTGACATTAAAATTACCAAGTTTTAATGTTGATATCCATCACTTAATGATGAAACATATATTTGGAGAAAAGCTTATGAATCTAAAGGAAAAAATCAAAGGACTTCCATCAGTTCCAGGTGTTTATTTAATGAAAGACTCCCTTGAAAATATTATCTATATAGGGAAATCTAAGAACCTCAAAAATAGGGTATCTTCCTACTTTCAGAATTCAAAAAATCATTCCTCAAAGGTTATTAGGTTAGTTCAGAACCTTAAGGACTTTGATTATATAATTACTGATACTGAATTTGAAGCCTTTATTCTTGAATGCAAATTGATCAAAGAAATAAAGCCTCCATATAATAGATTAATGAAAAGTCCTATGTCCTACAGCTATATCCAGGTTGCTTTAGGTGATAATTGTCTAGATATTAGCCTTAAAAGTGAAGCAGTGAAAGATGATAATTGTATTTATTTTGGCCCATATACCAGTAGAAACATAGTTGAAAGAGGAATTTTAGGAATAAAGAACCATTTAAAAATCGCCTGTACAAATAACTCTCGCAAAGGCTCTGCTTGTATAAATTACTCATTAAAGCTTTGTATGGGTATGTGTATGAATAAAGTATCTCAAAATCAGTATATTGAAATTTATAATAAAATACTTCAGCTATTAAATGGCTCCGATAAAAGCATTATTGAGGAAATGAATCTAGTGATGAATAATGCTGCTGAAAGTTTTGATTTCGAAACTGCTGCAAAATATAGAGATTATATAAGTTCTATAAATTATATTTTGGATAAAAAGAACACTGTAGAATTTATGAATAAGAATAGGAACATAGCTTTTATAGAATATTTAGATGATTCCTTTGCAAAGATTTTTCTTATCAAAGGTAATAGAATTGTCTTTAGTGAAAAATTTAATCTTAACCATTGCCATTCTTATGAACTTAAAGCTACTATAAAAAATAATATTCTCTTTTATTTTAAGGAAGAATTATTACAAGAACCTTGGGAAATTAATAAAGAAAATTTAGATGAAGCTCAGATAATACATTCTTATATAAAAACCAAAGGTGATAGTTGCAAATATGCTATCATCTCAGAAAAAGCTTTATATTCTAAAAGTAGTTTAGCTCTTGATAAATCAATTAACAAACTATTATATAATGATTATGAAAAATGAATATAAACTATGTTTATTAAAAGGTGATGCCTGTAAATCCTAAAAATAGAATTTCAGGCATCACCTTTACTCCACCCAAATCTATGGAAATACTAAAAAATCAATATAACTCATGAAGATTCTTGTTCAAAATTTATATATAACTCTAAACAAAAATTATCTTATGAAAGTAACAGTACCTTCTTTAATCTTTTTAGTGGCTGGTATTAATCCATCGTTATACCCCAAAGCTACAGAACCACAAACCTGATGATTTTCTGGTATACCTATTTCAGTTAAAACCTTTCTCATAGCTTCATCTTCATAAAACCATCTTATTTGATTTATGTAACATGAGCCTAAACTTAAGGCATTTGCTGCTAAAAGCATATTTTCTATAGCACATGCACTATCAGCCATAGCATTTCCGTAATTTATTTCATTAGATACTATAATTAAGGTTGGTGCATTGTAGTAAAAGCAATAATTTTCATTTTGTGCTGCTGCTTTACCAGTTCTAATACTTTTATATGTATTTTCGTCAACTACCACCTTAGCAAAAGCCTCTCTTACTAAATAGTTTAACTTTTTAAGGATTTCTTGGTTTTGAATCACAGTAAAATGCCAACATTGAGAATTTCCACCACTTGGTGCATGTTTTGCTGCTTCTAAAATAGTACTTAAATCTTCATCTCTAATCTGATCAACTTTAAATTTTCTAGTACTTCTTCTTGTAAGGATATTTTCTATTATAATATCCATAATTTACCTCCCACAATATGTATTTATATATTATAAATATATATTTTTTTCAATAAAGATTCCACATAAAAATTATTAACCTCTCAATATCTCTATATTTTTTAATATAAATTCAATATTTCCTGTATATTTCCTACTAATCATTTACAGTATGCTATTTATGTACAAATTTGCTAAGAATTTTATTTCAAATTCCCGCTTACATATTGTATAATTTGTTATATACTTGTTTTTCTTCAAGTATCAGTGAAGATATTTAAAAAGCGTACGATATTACGATTAACAAGTATGTATATATTTTCATACTAAATTTTAAATATAAATAAGGAGGTTTCTATGTCAGAAAAAAGCTTAAAATTTAATTTCATTAAAATCGCTACATTTTTTCTTCTATCTTTCCTAACTCTAACTATTACTACTTATGCAGCTACTGATACTGCATCAACTGAAGCAGAACTTCAGACAAAATTAAAAGTTGCTATGGAAGCAAAACAAACTACTTATACAGTAACGTACTCAGGCGATTATCTTCAGCTAAATACAAATCTTACTCTTTTGATAGATAATATTTTAGCCTCAGATGATTATTTACATTACACCTTTAAAGGTTGGAGTTACACTGGGTCTTCCAGTGCTGGAGTAGCCAATCTTACATTTACTCTTACATATTGGAATACCGCAACTCAAGATAATTACGTAACTCAGAAAATCACTGAAGTTCTAAGCCAAATCATAACTCCAGGAATGAATGATTTTCAAAAAGAAAAGGTTATCCATGATTGGATAGTTAAGAACATAGCCTACGATACCACATTAGTTCAACATTCTGCTTATGCTGGACTTGTTTCTCCATATAAAACAGTATGTCAAGGTTACGCTCTTCTAACTTATAGAATGCTTAATCAAGTAGGCATCCAGACAAAAATTATTGAGGGAACTGGTCATGGATCTGCTCATGCATGGAATTTAGTTTACCTTGAAGGTGCTTGGTATCATCTTGATTCAACTTGGGATGACCCAGTTCCAGATGTAAAAGATAGAGCTATTCATACGTATTACAACCTTACAGATGCGCAGATTAAAGCAAATCATGCATGGACTCTTACTTATCCTGCAGCAACTACTGATTTTGCTAATACTCTAAAGAATAAACTTGCTACTGATTCAGCAAATGCTACATTCTATAATACCTTATCATCAGAATTAGGTTTAGATTACCTAAGTACTAACTATCAAGTTAATGATGTCTCAGAGCTTATCGTTAAGATTCAGGATGCTATGAAAAATCATGAAGTTGCACTAACCGTTAGATATATACCTGGGAAAACATTTGCCGCTGATCTTGCAACAGCACAGAAGGCAATAACTAACTTAACAGGTTATAGCTGTTCATCTTCTGATTATCCAAGAACTGCTGATACAAATGACGTTATTCTTGAATTGACTTTAGATTATTACGATCCTATCAGTTTAACAGCTTTTAGTATTTCTAATAATACATTAGCTCTTAGTGCTGGTGCCTCCGCTACTCTTACTCCTACATTTACACCAAGTAATGCATCTAATAAAACTATTATTTGGACCTCAGATAATACAAACGTAGCTACAGTTACAAATGGTGTTGTTAAAGCTGTTGGAGGCGGTACTGCTACAATTACTGCTAAAACAGCTGATGGTGGCTTTACTGCGACATGCGCAGTTACAGTAACTCAAAATGTCTCAAGTATTACTATTAATCCAACAACAACTTATGTGAAACTTGGCGGTAATGATGTTACATTAACAGCAAATGTATTACCAGCAGGTGCTACTAATAAATCTGTAACGTGGTCAAGCAGTAATCCAAATGTTGCTACTGTTGATTCAACTGGTAAAGTTCATGCGATTGCTACTGGTACTGCTATTATTTCAGCAACTTCAGTACAAGCCCCTACTATAGTTGGAAAATGTACTGTGACAGTTCCAGTATCCGTTACTGGCATAACTGTTAGTTCTACATCAAGCTACGTAAAAATGGGTGGTACTTTAGCTTTAACTTCTACTATTGCTCCTACTACTGCCACTATTAAGACTATCACTTGGTCTAGTAGTAATGAAGCTGTTGCTAAAGTTAGCACTACTGGTGTTGTTACTCCTGTAGCTCCTGGTACTGTTACTATTACTGCTAAAACTACTGATGGTGGTTTCACGGCTTCTAAAAACTTAGAAGTTATATACGGTGTTACTACTATTACTCTTGATAAAACTACTGCAATTTTAAAAGTTGGAGGTAGCGATATTTCATTAATTCCAACGGTTAATCCAACTACTGCTACTTATAAATCAGTAACTTGGACTAGTAGCAATCCAACTGTTGCCACTGTTAATTCAACTGGTAAAGTTCATGCTATTAAAACTGGTACTGCCATTATTTCAGCGACTTCTGTACAGGATTCAACTAAAGTTGCTAAATGCACTGTTACTGTAGCTTCACCTGTTACTGGCGTAACTGTCAGCGCTACATCAAGCTACGTAAAAATGGGTGCCACTTTAACTTTAACTTCTACTGTTACACCTACTACTGCTACTATTAAGACTGTCACTTGGTCTAGTAGCAATCAATCTATTGCTAAGGTTAGTACTACCGGCGTTGTTACTCCTGTAGCTCCTGGTACTGTTACTATTACTGCTAAAACTACTGATGGTGGTTTTACTGCTTCTAAAAATTTAGAAGTTATATACGGTATTACTACTATTACTCTTGATAAAACTACTGCTATTTTAAAAGTTGGAGGTAGCGATATTTCATTAATTCCAACGGTTAATCCAACTACTGCTACTTATAAATCAGTAACTTGGACTAGTAGCAACCCAGCTGTTGCCACTGTTGATTCAACTGGTAAAGTTCATGCTATTAAAACTGGTACTGCAATTATTTCAGCAACTTCTGTACAGGATTCCACTAAAGTTGCTAAATGTACTGTTACTGTAGCTTCACCTGTTACTGGCGTAACTGTTAGCGCTACATCAAGCTATGTAAAAATGGGCGCCACTTTAACTTTAACTTCTACTGTTACACCTACTACTGCTACTATTAAGACTGTCACTTGGTCTAGTAGTAATGAAGCTGTTGCTAAAGTTAGCACTACTGGTGTTGTTACTCCTGTAGCTCCTGGTACTGTTACTATTACTGCTAAAACTACTGATGGTGGTTTCACGGCTTCTAAAAATTTAGAAGTTATATACGGTGTTACTACTATTACTCTTAATAAAACTACCGCTATCTTAAAAGTCGGAGAGAATGATATTTCGTTGATTCCAACAGTTAACCCAGCTACTGCTACTTACAAATCAGTAACTTGGACTAGTAGTAATCCAGCTGTTGCCACTGTTGATTCAACTGGTAAAGTTCATGCTATTAAAGTTGGTACTGCTATTATTTCGGCAACTTCTGTACAGGATCCAACTAAGATTGCTAAATGTACTGTTACAGTACCTGTACCAGTTACTGGAGTAACTATAAATTCCACATCAACTTATGTAAAAATAGGTACTCCTTTAACTTTAACTGCTACAATTGCTCCTACTACTGCTACTATCAAGACTGTCACTTGGTCTAGTAGCAACGAGGCTATTGCTAAAGTTAGCACTACTGGTGTTGTTACTGCTGTAGCTCCTGGTACTGTTACCATTACAGCTAAAACTACAGATGGTAGTTTTACTTCTTCTAAAGTTTTGAACGTCGTATATGGAGTTGTAACTGTAACTCTTAATAAAACAACTGCCACATTAAAAGTTGGTGATACAGACTTAATATTAGTTCCTACTATTAATCCAACTAATGCTACTGTAAAAACAATAAATTGGACTAGTAGCAATGCTAATATTGCAACGGTTGATTCAAATGGCGTAGTTCATGCTGTTGCCGCAGGAACTGTAGTTATAACTGCAACTTCTGCTCAAGACCCTACTAAAATAGCCAAATGTACAATCACAATAACAAAATAAAATATAAAAATAACAACCTCAAAATAAGTGTTATACCTATTTTGAGGTTGCTTTTATTTTTTATAAGTTTATCCTCCTATTTATATTATCCCATCGCAAAATTATTGATTTTTCTACATTTCTTATTTCTATTTCGTGATTTTCACCATGAAATATACTGTTTAATTTAAATTAAAATTAAAATTTCCTTATTTTTCAGTGAAGTTCTCTTTGCAAATTTCGATATATTAATCAAGAACTATATATTTTTTGAAGCTTATATAGTTTCTTTAATAAACATCGATAAAAAGGAGGTTTCTATGTCAGAAAAATATTTAAAATCTAGTTTTATCAAGATTGCTTTATTCTTTCTTATGGCGTTTTTCTCACTGACTCTAACAACCTATGCTGTGAGCAATACGGCTGCAACCACTGAAGAATTAAAAACAAATCTTACTTCAGTTTTTAAAGAAAGACAAACATCTTATTCAGTGGCATACACTGGTAATAATCTTACTCTTAAAACAGATATAGCTCTTATAATCGGTAGTATTTATGACTCCGATGATTATATTAGGTATACTGCAAAAGGGTACTCCTATTCCTATTCAAGTAACGGCGTAACCACCAATATCACTTTTAACTTTAATTATTGGAACACCTTAGCACAAGATGCTTTTGTAGATACCAGAGTTTCTGAAGTACTTAGTCAAATTATAACTACAGGAATGAGTGATTTTCAAAAGCAAAAGGCTATTCATGATTGGATAGTTACTAATGTAGCTTATGATACAACATTAGTTCAACATTCTGATTATGCAGGGCTTGTTTCTCCATTTAAAACAGTATGCCAAGGCTATGCACTTCTATCTTATAAAATGCTTAATGCAGCAGGAATTCAAACAAAAATTATTGAAGGTACTGCTAGTGGCGTAGCACACGCTTGGAATTTAGTTTATCTTGATAGTGCATGGTACCATTTTGATGCTACTTGGGATGATCCAGTACCTGATGTAGCAGGAAGAGTTGTATATAATTATTACAACCTTACAGATACTCAAATTAAGACAAACCATACTTGGACAAAATCTTACCCTGCAGCAACAACTAATTTCGCTGATACTATAACCTCAAAAATCACTAGTGATCCTACCAATGCTACAGTTTACAATGAAATATCAACAGCATTAGGTTTAAATTACTTATCAGCTGAAAACACAGTTAACGATGCAACTGAACTTAATGCAAAAATACAAGATGCAATAAAAAACCATTTAGTTCAAATTAAAGTAAGATATATGAAAGGAAGTACCTTAACTACAGATCTTTCAACAGCTATAAAAGGAATATCAAATATAACTTCTTATTCATATTCTAAGACTGATTATGTTAGAAGCAGTCTTACAGGGGATATACTTCTTACTTTATCCTTCACTTATTATGATCCTATAAGTGTAACTGCTGTTAGTGTTTCAAATAATAACTTATCACTTGCTGCTGGTTTATCTAGCACTTTAACAGCTACAGTTTCTCCAAGCAATGCTAGCAACAAAACAATTCTTTGGACCTCAAGCAACACAGCTGTTGCTACTGTTGTTGGCGGTGTTGTTAAAGCTGTTGGTGGTGGTACTGCTACAATTACTGCTAAAACAGCAGATGGAGGCTTTACTGCAACTTGCACAATTACAGTAACTCAAGGAGTATCAAGCGTTACTTTTACGCCTACTACTGCCTATGTGAAATTAGGTGGTACTGATGTTACATTAACACCTAGCGTATTACCAACTGGTGCTACTGATAAATCGTTAAAATGGACAAGTAGCAATCCATCTATTGCTACTGTTGATTCAACTGGTAAAGTTCATGCTGTTGCTTATGGTACTGCTATTATTTCTGCAATATCTGTACAAGACCCAACTAAGATTGGTAAATGTACTGTTACAGTGCCTGTTCCTGTTACTGGAGTAACTGTTAACTCAACTTCAAACTATGTGAAGATGGGTACTCCTTTAACTTTAACTACTGCTTTTGCTCCAACTAATGCTACTATTAAGACTGTAACTTGGTCTAGTAGCAATGAAGCAATTGCCAAAATTAGTGCAACTGGAGTTGTTACTCCTGTAGCTATTGGCTCTGTTACTATTACAGCCAAAACTACTGACGGAAGTTTTACTTCTACAAAAACCTTAAACGTTGTATATGGTGTTACTAGTGTAACTCTTGATAAAACTATTGCAACATTAAAGGTTGGCGGAACAGATTTGACATTAGTTCCTACCATTAACCCAACTAATGCTACGGTAAAAACATTAATCTGGAAAAGCAGTAATCCTAATGTTGCTACAGTAGATTCTAATGGTACTGTCCATGCAGTTGCTGCAGGTACTGTTGTAATATCTGCAACTTCTGAGCAGGACCCTACTAAGATAGCTAAATGTACTATTACAGTAACAAACTAATATAAACAAATTAAAAACCTCTCGATATTTTTCTATATCGAGAGGCTTTTAATTTAACTTATCCTTTATAAGCTCACTTATAAACCATTATCAATTGATATTAACTACATTTCTCTAATTGGACATTCAAATTATTATTAACAGTGTTAAACAACTCTTCCGAAGCTTCATTTAATTCAAAGGAAGTATTACTCAATACAGCAATTGTTGAAGATTGTGTAGCTATATTTTCTGCTACCTGTTGTATTGAAGTGGTAACTTCCATATTGCTATTATTGATATCTTCCATAACCTTTGAAATCTCCTCATTAGATACACTTTGTTCTTGAATACTTTCTGAAACATTGTAAATTCTATTATCAATATCCTCTATACCCTCTGAAATACCTTTTAGCTCACCATGAAGACCCTCTATACTTGTGCTTCCAGCTTTAATATTACTTCCTATCTCAGCTGTACTTCTAATTGTCTCAGCTATTCTTCCTTGTATGCTTCTAATAAGCTCCTCTATCATCTTTGCTGATTGACTATTACTTTCCGCTAGCTTCCTTATCTCATCTGCAACTACGGAAAAACCTCTTCCATATTCACCAGCTCTTGCTGCTTCTATTGCTGCATTCAATGCAAGAATATTAGTTTGATCTGTAATAGATTTTATGGTATATATAATATTCTCTATTTCTTCTGCTTCTGTTCCTAGCTTCTCTGTGATATCCATAGTATATTCAGAAACTTTTTCTACATTTTTAATTTGATTTTTTGCTTCTAATGCACCCTTTTCACTTTCGTTTATATAATATCTAATATTATTAACAATATTTGATATCTCTTCTGCTTCTGTTGCAGTTTTTGTTGATACCTCTGAGTTTTCCTTTATTTCTACAGTTATTTCACTAATCAAATCACTTATATTTTCAGTATCACTTTTAATACTTTTTATATTCTTGTTTATCTTTCGAATTCGACTGTTTACCTTTGATACATCCATGAACAACTTTTCTGCTATTTTAGCAACCTTCAATGAATTTTTATTTATATATAAAAATGAATCATCTACTTTACCAATATAACTATAAATTAATTTTTCAATCCTTATTAATTTATTATCAGTAGAATTTAATTTACTGGAAGCTTCTTCACTTGTACTATGCACTTCTTCAATAGCAGCCAATATATCATTAACCTTTGATACCTTTTTTATGTATAATACCCAGTTTACAATTGTTGCTACAGTTAAAGCAACAATTCCTACAAAAATTTGCGGAAAATATGCCTTAGTCATAACATAAGACGCTACAAGTATAATAATTAAAACTAATAATAAACCAAGTCCTTTTATCTTATTACTTTTCATCACGGTTATCCTCCAAGTTAATCACATAAATTTAATAAAAAGATTTACCGTTAAAATTATATAATTGAAACCTATTTATCCTTTTTTTAATCTGGCATTGATTCAAACTCTTCAGCTTCTTCATTTTTAACTTTTTTAAAGAAATCACAACTCATACAAGATATTTGTTTATCTGCATATGAACCTTGAACTTTACCTCCACACAAAGTTCCTGCAATAGCCCAACAAATTCTTCCCCCATTACTTCCATTATTTATTTCATCTGTGACTTTATTATTTGCTGCTGGACATACTCCTAATTCTTTTACTTTTTCTCCCCCAACGTGTCTTCCACATTTCTTGAATTCCCAACAATTTTGTTTTGCCATTATTATTCCACCCTTCACAATTGATTACAATTTTAATTAGTATTTTACTATTAATTTCAATTTAAGTCAATATAAAGCTATTTACCTTTATTTTTTGAATAAATATCATTATTTTCTTTAAATTAATTGTTAAGCCTTTTAGTTTTTGCAAATTGCTCACTACAACTTATTTTACCTACCGTTATAGTGGACAATTTCACCAAGCAACAAACTTATCCTACTAAATGAGTATCTTTCAAAATTGTACATTGATTTATTAAATGGCATTTATATTTGACATAGAAACCTTATTGGAGCTTATATAGAAACAATAAAAAAATCCATCCTTCAATTACAATATGTAAGAAGGACAGATTTACTTTGAGATTCCATTAATTTAGTTATCTATACTTTTTATAGAATTCCTCTAATCCTCTAGCTCTTAGAAGACATGAAGGACAAATTCCGCAACCAGCACCAATAATTCCATTATAACAAGTTAAGGTTCTATCTTTAATTGTATCTAAAACGCCTAGATCATCACTTAACTTCCAAGTATCACACTTATCTAACCACATTAATGGCGTATGAATTACATACTCATAATCCATAGATAGATTTAAAGTTACATTTAGGGATTTTATAAAAGTATCTCTGCAATCAGGATATCCACTAAAATCACTTTGTGATACTCCAGTAACTATATGCTTAATGTTATGAGTTTTAGCATAAACTGCTGCGAAAGTTAAGAAAATCATATTTCTTCCTTCAACTAAACTGTTAGGAGTAGATTCACCCTCTTTAGCAGCCTGCACTTCGATATCTTTTCTAGTCAAAGAGTTTGTTGTAAGCTGATTTAATAATCCCATATCTAAAACTTCATAGGATACATTGTTTTCTTCACAAATTTTTCTTGCACATTGAAGCTCAAGCTCATGTCTTTGACCATAATTAAAGCCTATAGCTTTTACATTTCTAAAATTCTTTATTGCCCAAAATAAGCAAGTGGTACTATCTTGACCCCCACTTAAAACAACTAATATATCTTGTTCTTTTAAACTACTACTCATTATCTGTTATCCACCTTTTCTGGATATAAATCATGGTTTGTTAGCCTATTAAAAGCTACCTCTTCCCATTTTGTACCTGGCTTTCCATAGTTACAATATGGATCGATTGATATTCCACCTCTTGGAGTAAACTTTCCCCATACCTCTATGTATTTAGGATCCATTAACTTTATTAAATCCTTCATTATTATATTCATGCAATCTTCATGGAAATCCCCATGATTCCTAAAGCTGAATAAATAAAGCTTTAAGGATTTGCTTTCTACCATTTTTATATTTGGTACGTAAGATATATAAATTGTTGCAAAGTCCGGCTGACTTGTTATTGGACAAAGGCTTGTAAATTCCGGACAGTTGAATTTAACAAAATAATCATTTTCAGGATGCTTATTATCAAAAGTTTCTAGGACTTCTGGATCATAAGAAAAACTGTAATTTACATTTTGATTTCCTAATAAGTTTAAATCTAAATCTTCTCTCATAGTTATTCTCCTATTTTACCTTTTAATGTTTTTACTAAAGCAGCTCCTAACACTGCCGGTATTACTTGACCTAAGCAAAGACTAATTGCTAAAGCCTTATATGGTACATGTGTTAATCCAGTTAACCAAATAGGCACTACAAGTCCCGGTACAAATATTATCGGAAGTATTATAGCAAATGTATTTATTCTATACCTACGGATACTATACACTAATAAGGAAGCAATTATTCCTACTAAGCCACCACCTATAATGTCAAAGGGCCCAAGTCCTCCTAACATATTAGATAAGACATTTGATAGACCAAGGGGCAAAACTAGGAATGGATATATATAAGCTAGCGCATATAAAGTTGTTGCAATTCGCACCTGTATAGGTCCAAAAGCAAAACCTTGAGTTACTATCATTATTACAACATACAAAGCCATTACAATACCTGAAATAGCTAGTTTTTTAGTTTTTGAAACACCGCTTCTTAATTCCATATAAATCACCTCCAAAAAAATAAAAGGCGGAGAACACTCCACCTCAAAAAACATGTTCCTAGTTTTGTTTATAGACAGGATGGTCGACGAACTGTCTTATTTAATTCTACAAATTATTATAGATTAATTATTCTTTTATTGCAAGGTAATTTATATATTATAATACAATATAGCTTATAGGTTAAACTCTTTAACAATTACTTGAAGTTCTTCTGCAAGCTTTGCAAGTTCTTCAGCTGAACTTGCGATCTGCTGTATGCTAGCTGTTTGCTCTTCAGTTGCAGCAGATACTTGTTCTGTATTCGCTGCAGTTTCTTGTGCTATACTTGCAATATTATTTATAGCATCGCCTGTTTCAGTGGCATTTTCACTTAGTTTTTCCGAAAAATTCGTAACTGTTTTAATATTACTTGATATAATAACTGATTCTTCTTGAATTCCTCTAAATACTTCTACAGTCTCTGCAAGTGCTCTTTCTTGTTGTTCTATAGCTTTTTCTGCTCTATTTGCTTCTAAAACAGACTGATTGATTAAAGCTTGTATACTATTTATAATCTCTCCAACTTGTATCACAGAATTACTAGTTTCTTCGGCTAGCTTTTTCACTTCATCTGCAACAACAGCAAAGCCTCTTCCATGTTCACCAGCTCTAGCTGATTCTATAGCAGCATTTAATGATAATAGGTTAGTTTGCTCGGATATTTCTTTTATTACTCCAACAATGTTCCCGATTTCCTTTGATTTTTCTTCAAGTAATACTAGGACCTCTTTCACATTAGTTGTAACTTCCTTACTTTCATACATTTTGTTTTCTTGATATTTAACCGATTCTTCACCTTTACTAACTCTTTCTAATGAACTATCTGTCAATTTTTCTGAATTATTCATATCTAAAGTAATTTTCTTCAATCCACTAGATATCTCTGATATTTTAATATTTCCTTCTTCACTTGACTGAGCTTGTTCTGTAGTTCCTTTTGCCAATTCAGCTATATTATTTGCTATCTGCTCTGAAATTTTCACTACCTCTTCTGAGGACGCTGATAGTTCTTGACTAGAAGCTGCAAGCTGTTCTGAAGTTTCACTAAACTTAATGATCATTTGTCTTAAATTTTTAACCATAATAGAAAAATTACTAGTTAAATCTTGTATTTCATCACCAGTTCTAAATATTCTTATTTCTTGCGATAAATCTCCCTGTGCAACCTTTTGTGAAGCTTTCACTAAATTAACCAATGGTCTTGAAACATATTTGATTAGTAACACACACAGAATACCACTAATAATAGCTGATATTATCACTAAGGTTGTTGATAATATAATTTTATGCTTTATATGATCATTTACTATAGTCACAGCTTCTTCATTTGTTTTTTCAACAGTATTACTCCAATTATATGTAATAGCTTTTATTTCTTCTACATGTTGACGCCCCTCAACAGCTCTAGTTGTAGCCTCCTCAAATTTCTTTAACCTAGTCAATTTAAAGACTTCTTCCACAGTAGAATAATAATCATCATCCTCCTTCTTAAGCTCTGCTAGAAAATTCTTATCACTTTGAGTTTTTATAACTGCTTCAATATCCCTGTAGTTATCCTCAATTTGCCCTTTTAGATCTTCAAAAATCCCTGGAAAACTTTCATCCTTAAAAAGTAAATATCCTCTCACCGTTGATACTTGCTCTAGTTTTAAAGCTCTCGCCTTTTCAACATGTGTTAATAAAGACATATTTTCTTTAACTAATGTGGAATATTCTCGTTTTACTTTGTTTATCCCAGAAATCCCCAAATAGCTGACTATCATTATAAGTAAAACTAATATAGATAGGCTACCGAATATTTTAGAACCTAACTTAAGCTTCATTTTTTGCCCTCCTAAATAAAATTTAAATTCTTTCTTTTTAGATCCTCCTAGTAATAAGCCTTTTCACCTCAAAATCTTATAAATAGAAATTTTCATTACTACCAATTAATCTTTTGTCTTAAATATATTTATTTTATAATCATTATTTTTATTACTTATATACTAAAAACATTTTTCCTTTTTTATCCATTTTATAATATTTCATCTAATTTATCAAAGTAAATTTTATCAATTTTACATTTAACTTTTAATATTGATTTAATTTATAGCCATTTGATTTGAATCATATTTTTATTAATCCTCTAGATATAAAATAGACCCATAGAAAGATACAACTATAAAACACTTAAAATGCTGGAGGGATATATTATGGAAAATACCATTATGTTAAATGAAAAAATCTATTGGGTTGGTAAAGTTGATAATAGGGATGTGCCTTTTCATAGATTAACTTTAACTAAAGGAACTACTTATAACAGTTACTTATTAATGACAGAAAAACCAACAGTAATTGATACTGTTGATATAAGTTTCGGAAGAGAATTTGTAGAAAACTTAAGAAAGCTAATAGACCTTGATAAAATTAAATACATTATAATTAATCACACTGAACCTGACCACTCTGGTGCCCTTGGAAGCTTAGCTTCTAAAGCTAAGAATGCAGCAATAGTATGCACAAAACCAGCTGTAGAAGAACTAAAGGAAATGTATAAACTTCACAACAGAGAATTTATAGTTGTAGGTGACGGTGACACTTTAGATATAGGTGGTAAAACCTTAAAGTTTATAGAAACACCATATCTTCATACAGAAGAAACAATGGTCACCTATTGTGAAGAAGATAAAATTCTATTTCCTTGCGATATTTTTAGTACTCATATTGCTACCAATGAATACTTTAATGATTTATCAAAAGAAGATATAAAGGATGACTTTATAGGTTATTATAAGTTGATCATGCATCCACATAGAAGATATGTACAAGATATGATTAAAAAAATAAAAGAATTAGATATCAAAATGATAGCTCCATCTCACGGCTTTATCCTTAGAGATAATGTTGAAAGTCTCATAAACATTTATGATTACATGAGCAAAAACACAGATACTCAGAAAAAGTCACTAATTTTACATTCCACTATCACTGGCAATACAAGAAAAATTGCAAATCTGCTTAAGGAAAACTTCGAAAAACAAAATATAGTCTCTGAAGTAATGGATGTAAATAAAGCACAAATGGATGAAGTGATGAAGGCTATTGATGAAGCTGATGCAGTGTTCTTTGGAACCTCAACAAGATATGGTGATATGATTGGAAATATGGAAGATATATTAAAAGCTTTAAAAGGTCTAACCTTAGAACAGAAACTAGGTGCTGCCTTTGGCTCTTACGGTTGGAGTGGAGAAGCTATAGAGGTAATGCAGGACTATTTAACTGAAACTAATTTCAGTGTGTTAAATACTTCTGACATAATTAAATCTACTGGTATGACTAATATAGAATTACCATTAAGAATTAGATTTTCCCCTAAAGAGGACAACCTAAAAGCAATTGAGGATTTAGTTATTTATACTTCTGATTTACTACTGAGCAGACCTTAGTTATATTAAAAAGGATTAATTATCATCATAAACTGCTACCCTTATATAATTAAGCACAAAACCATTTTGCACTGTGAAATGGTTTTGTGCTTTGTTAATTCTTTCTATGATATCTAAATAAGCCATAATTTTTCTCGAAAGTATACAGTTCTATTCTTTAAAAAGCCTATCAATAAACATCATTTTCTCCTCTTAAGATATAATGA
Source organism: Clostridium cellulovorans 743B (assembly GCF_000145275.1). Lineage (NCBI taxonomy): Bacteria > Bacillati > Bacillota > Clostridia > Eubacteriales > Clostridiaceae > Clostridium > Clostridium cellulovorans. The sequence goes on along the minus strand of NC_014393.1, from coordinate 1,470,595 downwards.
AGAAAATTGAAAGAACTCAAATTCTTTCAATTTTTAAACTTTATTTTTTTGTAATAGCAACTCTCCAAACTTCAGGCCCTTCTTCTATATAAACCCACTCAAATTGTTCTGGCAGTTCCATTATGAACTGGTAATGCAACGGCCTAGGATCATGATCGTTTATAAGTTCCATTTTCTCACCAGCACCTAACCCTTCAAAAGTCTTAAATATAATAGGATGCTTATCTCTTGGTTCGTACATTCTTGCATCTACAGTTGCAGTATAATTTGTCATATTTAAATCCTCCTTTGATAGTATATTTTTTAATATTTTCTGCTTGCCTTATGACTATATTATAACTTCATTTAATTTAATAAAATGTGATTTAAATCAATCATCATAAATATTTCTTTCTATACTTTTTATCTTATTATCCTTAACTAATCCTAATTTAGCAAAGTGTATTTGGCGAAAAATAAGCTACTTAAAATAGAGTTTTACTTCTATTTTAAGTAGCTTATCTTGCCCTATATATAATCCTTTAAGCTATCTTTATCTAAAATTACGATAGTTTTTGTCCCTACTATTCTTATTAACTTTTCATCTTCAAATTTTTTCAACTTCCTACTTATGGTTTCTCGTGTTACTCCGATATAATTAGCCATGTCTTCTCTTGATAGTGGCAACTTTATAGATATATTGCCTTTTATGCTCTCTCCGTACTTTTCCATTAAGTCAATTAATAAATAAGCCATCCTTGAATCAACATCATTAGTTGCAAGATTTTGTGCAAGATTTTCTACCTTTGCTAATCTTTCTGCTACAGTTTCTAACAATTTTATCCCAATAGCTGGTTTTCTCATCATTATTTCCCTCATTTCATCTTTAGAAAGAGTACATATCTTGGAGTGCACTATGGCCTTAGAATTGAACCCATACTTAGAAAGTTTTATAAGATCTAACTCTCCAAAAAAATCTCCCTCTGAGAGTACATGCAATATCTGTTCCTTACCATCCTTAGTATATTTATATAATTTTATTTTGCCTTCATTTATAAAATAAAGGGTATTAGCCACATTCCCTTCAGTAAAGATAACTTCACCTTTAATATATTCTCTATGATTAATAGTATCTACAATCTCTCGTAACTCTTCATCATTTAAATTTTCAAATATCGGAACCTTACTTGCACAAAGTTCTCCTCTGCAATTATTACAACAATTACCACAGTGAGTATTCATAATTTTCTCCTCCTGTATTCCTTTAGTTTGCTACTTTAGGGATATGTTTATCTATATAAATATTTATAGTTCTACTTAGCTTAATTAAATATAATCACTCTCGTTGATATATGGTTGTTTATATAACCCGTTGTGCTAGTTAAATACGCTGGCAATACTTACAAATAGAAAAACTCCAGCATATTTGCTAACCTATCATTAAAAAACACCACTAATCTAATGATAGGAGGCTAACCTATATGCCAGAGTTTAATAAAGATTCTACCATAACAATAAATGACTTAAAAGATTTTATTGTTGTCACTTATGTTATAATTGATGACTTTTACCAAAAAGTAACTCCAACATTTATTAAAAATCGTCGTAACATCGCTAAATCAGTAATGACTGATAGCGAAATAATTACGATTTCTTTAGTAGGTGAACTCTTAACCATTGACTCTGAAAAAGCATGGTTTGGATTTTGCTCTAAAAACCTACGAGACTTATTTCCCAACTTTTGTAGTAGGCCGAGGTTTCATAGAGTTAGAAAGTCATTATTTCGAGTCATTGATGAAATTCGTAAAGAGTTAACGAAATTTCTTAACTATCAATATGACCGAATGAGAATTGCAGATAGTATGCCAATTCCTGTGTGTAAGTTTGGGAGAGCTCATTTCCATAAAGCTTTTAAGCCGGAGGCTGCCTACGGGCGATGCGCTTCGAAAAAAGAAACATATTATGGATTCAAATTACATGCTTTAGTAGCCCTCGATGGCTATATCACAGATTTTACTGTAACAGCAGCAAATATTGATGACAGAGATGTCGTCTGGGAACTCACAGCTAATTCAGAGATTGATATACTAATAGGTGATAAAGGATATATAGGTCAAAAAGTTGCTTCGCAATTAAAAGAAACAAGGTACATTCGTCTTTTAACAATAAATCGTAACAATAGTAAAACTAAACTTTTAAAACCTTTTAGGCAGTTGATATTCAAGGCTCGTCGTAGAGTAGAAACTACTTTTTCTCAGCTCTCCGAGCAATTAAATATGCAGAGGGTTCTTACAAAATCAACTTGGGGATTTGCCACAAGAATATCAAATAAAATATTAGCTCATAATCTTTGCTATTTTATAAATAAATTTTTTAATATAGGTATAGAAATATCAAAGATTAAAGAATTAGTATTCGGATAATAATTTCCAAAAACAGTATATGAGACAATAGGATAGGACTGCCTAAAATCATGGTATAAATATCCTTTTAATGAAAACTTATCTGCTAGCACAACAGGTTTATATAATAAAAATATACTCCCTTCATAGTAACAGTTTTACTACTTAAACTGTTACTATAATGAGAGCATAGCATTATTTAGTTAGGCTTTTAATATTAAATTATATAAGTTTCGATAAAGGCTCTTCATAGTGTGGTATTAATTTTCAATATATCTATAAGATTTCATTGAAGTCTCATTAATGGAACTTATAGATTAAGCCTCCATAAACATTTTCATATCATCTTCTACATTTGTAATTCCACCAATTCCAAAGTTATCTACTAATACCTTAGCAACATTTGGTGAAAGGAATGCTGGAAGTGTTGGTCCTAAGTGAATGTTTTTAACACCTAAATACAATAATGATAATAATACTATTACAGCTTTTTGTTCATACCAAGCTATATTATATGATATAGGTAATTCATTTACACTATTTAATCCAAATACTTCTTGAAGCTTAAGTGCTATAACTACTAATGAATATGAATCATTACATTGACCTGCATCTAGTACTCTTGGAATTCCACCAATATCCCCTAAGTTTAATTTGTTATATTTATACTTTGCACAACCTGCAGTTAATATAACCGTATCCTTTGGTAATTTTAATGCAAATTCAGTATAATAATCCCTTGATTTTGCTCTTCCATCACAACCTGCCATTACAAAGAATCTCTTTATAGCACCAGTTTTAACAGCATCTACAACCTTATCAGCAAGAGCTAAAACTTGATTATGAGCAAATCCACCAACGATTTGTCCTTTTTCTATTTCAGTAGGTGCACTACATTTTTTAGCCATTTCAATAACTTGTGAGAAATCTTTTGTTCCATCAGCCTTTGCTTCTATATGAACACATCCAGGCATTCCTGTAGCCCCAGTTGTAAATAACCTATTCTTGTAAGAATCCTTTGGAATAACTATGCAGTTTGTAGTCATAACTATTGGACCATTAAATTTTTCAAACTCTTCTTTTTGTTTCCACCATGCATTACCATAGTTTCCTGCAAAATGACTATACTTCTTGAATTTTGGATAATATTGACCAGCAAGCATTTCTCCATGAGTATATACATCTACTCCAGTTCCTTCTGTTTGTGCAAGTAACATTTCTAAATCTCTTAAGTCATGTCCTGAAATCAATATTCCTGGGTTAGTTCTAACACCTATATCTACAGTTGTTATTTCAGGATGTCCATAGCTTTCAGTATTAGCTTTATCAAGTAATGCCATACCTTCTACACCAAACTTACCAGCTTCTAAAGCTAATGTAACTAATTCATCAACAGTTAATGTATCATCTATTGTTGCTGCTAATGCCTTTGCCATAAATCCATGAACTTCTTCACTATTATATTTTAAATTCATAGCGTGCTTCATGTAAGCAGATAAGCCTTTTAAGCCATAAGTAATAAGTTCTCTTAAGCTTCTTATATCTTCATTCTCTGTTGCAAGTACACCAACAGTTTCAGCTTTTGCATCGAACTCTATTGTATTATTAGCTGTCCAAGTAGCCGCTTCTGGCATTATCATTTCTGTAGTTTGCATTCCAAATATTTTTTTGAAGAAACCGCCAGTTACTTTAACTTCACCAACACTACCACCAGCTTTAACAACTTTAGCTTTTAAGTCTTCTCTTACTTTTAAAGTTTCTTTTACTCTATCTAAAATAGAATCTCTATCAAAATTTGCATTTGTAATTGTTGTAAATAAGTTTTCTACTATATATTTATCTACTACAGCATCCGTAACTCCAACTTTTCTTCCTTCATTACTTACTATAGCTAGTCCCTTAGTTACATATATTAATAAATCTTGAGCCTTTGCTACATATTCATCTTTACCGCAAACCCCTACCTTAGTACAGCCTTTGCAACCAGCAGTTTCTTGACATTGATAACAAAACATTGACATATTTATAACTCCTTATTTCTTACTTTATTTTTTATAATTTTTATATTTTTATGACTCTCTATTTCTCTTATAACTTTTTATATCTCTTATAACTTTCTACATTTTCTCTTACTTCTTATCCTTGGTGATTTAAAGTTTACTATATCTTTATCAATCCCTCTGTAACATATGTTACTAACCTAAAAAAAGTTTTACTATCTGAATTATATGTTAGGGGTAAAGCTGCAATATCCTATTTCATCACATCTTCGCTTCATATCTTCCCATGTTTCCTTCTCTTTTATAGATTCTATGGCTGTAGGGTATAAAATATGATTTTCTTTAAATATATGATCTCTTAAATTGAAAATAATATATTTTGATGCCTTATCAACCATCTCCTTAAATTCATTAAAATCTAATCTTGAGACATTTTCTACTGCTTCTTTTAAAGCTTTTTTCTTAGTTCTTAAATCATCATGTTCCATTCTCATAATTCGAGTTGGTCCAGTAATCTTTCTATCCTCTAACTCCAAAAATAATACTTTTTCTTCTCTTTGATGATGACTTTCTGCATCTAATATATTATCTATAACTGTATTTAATGCTTTAATTTCTTCTAAATTATCTTTATAGTCTTGAATTTTTTGAATTTCAAAATTTAGTTCCTCAAGCTCTGTTAAAAATCCAAGAATTTTATCATGTTCAGCAATAAATGTATCAACAATATGCCCTGGATTAATATCATTTTTTATCTTATCAAGTTCACTGCTTAAAACCTCCATGTGTACATCACAAAGATGTCTTAAATCTTCTGGATTCATACCTTGTTCAATTAAGTTTTGTTCCGCAATTGAAAGTTCAATAGGATTTATATCTGAAACAATTGCAATAGCTTCTTTTCTTAGCTCTTCTGTAACCCCGTGCTTATTTAATTTTTTCAAAACCTCAGTTAAGTTTTGTATATTTTTATTATCCATTATTAATTCCTCCCATAACCTTTAATTTTCACAGTTCATATCTCCATGTACTAATTGTATTTGATTTTCATTCTTAATTATGTGATTTAAATCAAATTTCAAAAAGTATAAAAAAGGGACTTAAATTAAGTCCCTTTTTTATACTTACTCTATTTTCTTAGAATACTTCTACGATCATTACAAATACAGCATATTTACTACACTTTTAAACACAGGCCATGACCAGTAGCTACAAAGTTAGGCTTCAATTGCAATAATTTTTGTTGCAACTGTTTCCGTTTATCCGCGTCGGGAACTTGCTCTTTGCTAATATTATTTATTTCATCATGCCAGTTAGCTTCTTTTATTGTACCTATTTCTTCTCCATTATTCATCATTAAATCACTACTAAAGAATATTTTGCGCTTATTCTCCATAACTAATAGCCCATCCCAAAGATGCATTTCTGAAGGATATACAAAAAACTCAAGTTCGTAGTCAGCAGTACTAAGCTTTTCCCTATCTTTTTTAACAATAACTTCAGCTTTTATTCCAAAACCATTTAATTGACGTGCTGTAACTGCTGAGCAAATTACCTTAGCCCTTGGAAATTGTTTTAATATTATTGGCAAACCACCACATTCATCTGCTTCAAAGTGTGAAATAAAAATATACCCTAACTCTTTATCATTAAGAACTTCTTTCAACTGTGGTAAAAGAACTTCAGCTTGATTAATATTGCCAGTATGCACTAATAACGGTTCATCAGTAGCTAATAAATACTGATGAAATGAAAGATCAATCGGTGGAATATACGTGCTAAACTGATATAAATCTTGATTAGCAATTTGCATATAAATAACCTCTTTCCTTTATATTAAACTTAAAACAACTAATACTTCTATATTAAATTTAAAACTACTAATACTTCAAGAAAAATTTATTTCTTTGTGATTCCTATTCTCCATACCTCAGGTCCCTGCTCTAAATATTCCCATAAAAATTGTTCTGGGTAGCATATCATAAACTTCTGATAAAGTGGTTGAGGATCATGATCATTTATAAGTTCCATGGTTTCACCTAATAATAATTTTTCAAAAGTTCCAAAAATCATAGGTTGCTTCTCTTCTCGCTGATAAGTCCTAACATCTATTGTTGCTGCAAAGCTTAACATTCTTAATTCCTCCTTCGTAAACCTTTTAATATTATACTTTTACTTCATTTAATTAGTATGGCTTATATCTAAGTAGATAAGTATATATTTTATTTATAAATTCTCTAAGTACTTTCATTAGAATTAAAATATATTTGTCTTTGTTCTTTTATGCAAAATCACCTGATTTAAATAAGACTTATATGTAATTTCTGTTCCTCAGAGCAAAGTTTTGCCGTAAGCTTCCTTTAGGTTCTATCTGGCGGTGGCCACCTTGCTGTAGCTAATGGTTTCTAATATCAACCTTCATAGCAAACTTTTGCTGTCAAGCTGTCTCCTATGCTTGGCACATCTAAAGACTGAGCTACTGTAAAAAGCAACTCAGTCTTTTAATTCTTATCTATTTATACACATAATCTTACTCAATCATTTTCATTTATACCAACATAAGCAACCTAATGAAAATCTTAAGAGCAGTTTTAAATATCATCGTGGCTTACTAATATATTTTTACAATATTCTGCTATAGCATTTGCCGCCTTCATTCCAGTATTTACTGATGCCTCTATCCATCCATGAGCAAGACCTATATGCTCTCCAGCGAAATATACTCTGTTATCATATTCTGGTTTTATCATAGCAGCAGAAAAAAGCTGTTGTTGCTCTGGCATAAAGTAACAAAATCCTCCATAAAACCCTTTCTCACTATCCCATAAAACAGATTTATAATCATCAACTACAGAATCAAGATATCCAGGCTTTAAGCGATGAACTAATTCAACCTGTCTTTTTATATTTTCAATACGAGTTTTCTCTGGTAAATTTCCTAGCCTTAATGCATCTTGTCCAAGATTGTAGGAAGCTAAGAGAACTCCAGCATCATAAAAACTGTGTTTTTTACTAACAACTCTCTTATTATTTAAAACAATATTGCTATCAACACTTGGACAGCATGGATACCAGATAGTTTGAATAGGCAAATCTGTGGATGAACCACCTCCAACAATTCTATTTTTAGCATCTCCAACTTCCCAAAAGCGCTCATTACACATAAAAACAGTTTTTTGTGATGATACGTAGTAAACTTCTTTTATTGACTGCATCTTTTCTGGAGTGAAATATGGTTTAACTTCTACATTCCTAAGACTTGAGAAAGGAATTGTGCAGATAACAAAGTCAAAGATTTGCTTTCCAACCTCTGCTGAACGTTCATCTATATACTTAAGAGTAACCTTATTACCTATATCTTCTTTATATATACCAGTAACAGTCTTTCCGCATCTCCAGCTTACTCTTTTAATATTTTTATTCTTTAGTTCTGAATATTCTTTTGGGGTTTTACTCATAAGAGAGCGATAAAAAGCTAAAGGAAGATTCACTGCTCCGCCTACTATTGCATATCTAAAAGCAGAATCAACAGTATACTCTTCTTGCATATTTTCGGAATAGCTATTGTTATAGAAAGCACCAAGAAAAGGAATAATACCTGAAATCATCTCAATAGCTCCTTCACTTACCCCCATTTTCTTCATAACCTCTCTTATACTATAGCTTCCCAAGGCCCGTATAGGAGTTGAGTAATGTTCCTTATTCTGCAGAAGTTCTTTTCTTAGTTCAGGATCAACCTTTAAGAATGGAGTTGCTAATGCATTGCCTACAATTTTTTGCCACGGGCTACTTCTTTCCATTTCCGTAAGATTAAATTCTGGATAAATATTTTTCATAACACTGAGACCCTGAGGATCATTTCTCGCATGCTTTCCTCTTATATAAATTAAAGTATTTTCATTATTTTGAACAAAAGGTATTGTGTCTAAGCCAAATAAATTTATATAATGCCAAGTTGTCCCATGACTTGCTGGAATACGCATAGCGCCAAGTTCTCCATAGAGCTTTTTATCCCTATCAAAATAATGAGTATAAACTCTCCCTCCAATACGCCTATCTTCAGTCTCAAAGATAGTAATATCAAAGCCAAGTTTTCTTAACTCAAATGCTGAAGATAAACCTGCAAGTCCGCCACCAATTATACCGATTTTTATTCCCTCACACCTATCTGGCTCAACAATAGTTGTTATGTCTTTAGGAGGATTAAGTAATTCAAGTAAATTCTCGTAATCTTCAGGATGATTAGCTTCTTCCAATGCTATCTTCATCATCCTATGTCTTTCTTCATCTGTGGGATTATTAGGTTGTTTGAATTTTTTATCTGTATCCAAATAAATTCATCTCCTCAAAAATTAATCCCAATAAATATTATTCCTTTACCATTTATAGCAGTAATTCTAAGATAATTATATTGTTAAGTTTATAAAACAAGAACTCCATTTCATATATTAGAGCTCTTATTTTAAATTAATACAAAAATAGCACCTACAAGTTCTTTAAGCTTATAAGTGCTGTTTCATTAATTTTTTGATTTCTATTGTATGTCATGGATTATTAAATTGTAATTTCTAATTTAATATTAGAACTATTCTTCAACATAATAATGCGCTTGCTTTTCAAACATTGTTGCATACTTACCTTGCTTTTCCATCAATTGAGCATGAGTACCCTCTTCAATAATTTCTCCATTCTCAAACATATAGATTTTATCTGCAATTTTAGTTGTTGAAAGTCTATGAGAAATAAAAATAATCGATGCGTCTTCAGCATTTTCCATCATGCTCTTATTAAGCTTATACTCTGCTATAGGGTCAAGAGCACTTGAAGGCTCATCCAAAATTGCAACCTTAAATGGCTTTGCAAACATTCTAGCAATAGCAAGCTTTTGAGCTTCACCACCAGAAAAAGCTGTACCATCATCTGAAAATTCCCTTGTTAACTCTGTATCTATTCCCATAGATAAGCTTTGAAGTTTTTTAGAAAAATCAGCCTTTTGAAGAGAAGTTAATGCCACTTCCTCACTATTTTCATTTAGATTATCCATTATTACATTTTCAGAAAGGGTTGCAGCATAGACCTGATAATCTTGAAATACAACTCCGATATTATCACGATAATCTTTTATAGAAAAATCCTTTATATTAGAATCTCCATATGTAATTTCACCTTCTGTTACATCATAAAGTCTCATCAACAATTTCACGAAGGTTGTCTTTCCAGCGCCATTATGACCTACAAGGGCTATTTTCTCCTTTGGATTAATTGTAATATTAATATTTTTTAAAGCATAATTTTCACTGCCATCATACTTAAAGCTCATATTTTTTATCTCAATGATTGAAAGCTCTGAAGGTAATTCTTTTGTACCTTTGCTTTCTTCAATGTTAACCTCATATTCAACAAACTTTCTAAACCTCTCAGCATATAATCCAACCTTTTGAATGTCAGCAAAAACATAATTTAATTGATCTAAACGACCACGAACAGAATTTGCTGCTGTATTCATTGAAGCGACATCGCCAAGAGCAATCTCTTTTCTAACAAGTGCTAGATACCCTAAATAAGCAGGCAAGCAAAAGAAGGATAAAAAAGTGAATACAGTAATCCAATTAATTAAAGAATACACAGCTATCTTTATTCCATATTTTTTTGCAACGGTTCTTTGTTCTTCAATTGACTCATCAAATTGATTTCGCAAGGGCGTTGCTATTCCAGACAATTTTATTTCTTTAGCATATTCAGGCTGATAAAATACACGTTTAGAATAATCACTTTTTCTAGCTACAATCTTTTTTGCCATATTCATTTCATATTCTGTTTTAATAATCTGATATCTAGTAAATAGATTTACAAAGAACCCTGTAACAGGAAAAACTGTAATGATAGGATTAATAGTAAATATGATTCCTGATATAGTTAACACTGCAATAGAGGATGAAATCAATGATGAAAGACTAGTAACACATAGCCCTAGCATTTCCTCAGCTTGAGCTGCGGCAATTACATAGTCATCAAAATATTTAGGATTATCATAGCACATAAGATCAATACGAGCCGCCTTTTTAATAAAAACCCTCTGAATCTTTCCTGAAATATTAGTTATCTTTGCCTCAAAATATTGATTTGTACAAATATTAAACACTTCTAAAATTATAATTGCTGTCATTCCAATTAGAATTATCGTCAATATTTCTCTAAAGGTCTTTTTAGCCATTACTGCATCAATCACCATTTTTAGCATTAAGGTAGAGAATAAAGAAAATCCCACCGTTGTTATGATATTAGTAAAAAAGCTAAAGATAATTACCTTTGGATTCATAGACAAGGCATAGCGAAATACGAATAAATTATTTGAAATAATCTTTTTAAAAGGAATTTTTTCTCGTTCTATATGATTATTCATATTTCATCGCCTCCTCTTCTCTATAATTTTCTGCTTGCAAATTAAACATTTCTGCATACTTCCCATTTAAAGTCATCAATTCTTCATGGGTTCCTTGCTCAATTATTCTTCCTTTTTCAAGCATATATATTTTATCTGCCATTCTTGCAGAGGATAATCTATGAGAAATAAAAATTACCGTCTTATTTTTAGCAACCTCCATCATATTGTTGTACATATTGAACTCAGCAATTGGATCTAATGCACTTGAAGGTTCATCTAAAATTGCCATATCATAATCCTTAGCAAATATTCTTGCGATTGCAATCTTTTGCGCTTCTCCTCCTGATAAGCCCATGCCCTCTTCATCAAATTCCTTTGTAAGCATTGTATCAAGCCCCTTAGGCAATTCTCGAAGCTTCTCTCCAAACTGAGCTTTTTCAAGAGCCTCTTCCACTCTTTTTATTTCCTGTTCATTTATAGGAGACTTCATTAAAACATTTTGTACAAGGGGTAGTGCGAATATCTGAAAATCTTGAAAAACAACGCCAAAACGCTGATAATATTCATTACTATCATAGTTTAAAATGTTATTACCACCAGCAATAACTTCTCCGTCAGTTACTTGATAAAGCCCCATTAATAATTTTACAATAGTAGTTTTCCCTGCACCATTATGTCCAACTAAGGCTATTTTTTCACCTTTGTGAATATGCATAGAAAGATTATTTATTACAGGCTCCTTAGCCCCCTCATAGGTATAGCTGACATTCCTTAATTCAATGTCGTCAATAGGCTCTGCAATAGGAATCAATCTTCCCTGTTTATTTTCCTGTTGATATTCAAGAAACTCTCGAAGATTTTGTATAAAAGCACCTTGCTTTGTAAGCTCAATAACTTCTCTTATTCCTCCTTCAATATTATAAGAAACTGCACCAATAGCATTAATCATAGCAATATACGGGGCAATTAAAACATCATTACCACTAGTTGTTCGATATGCAATATAAATTATTGAGCCAAAGAACATAAGCACATAGAAAACTAACTGATTTATAATTGAATAAATTGCTAACTTTTTGCGAATCTTAACGTCTATTTCATATAGATTATCAAAGGCTTCTCTATGCTTTCTAAAAAGCAGTTCTTTTATATTGTAGAGCCTTATTTCTCCAGCATATTTCTTTTCAAAAAATATTCTCTTTGTATATCCTACAACACGATTTGAACGTGTTTTTTCTAAGCTCATCTGATACCAAAGCTTACTACTAGCTCTTGCAACCAAAAGACTACTTACCACTGGAAAAAATACAAAAAGCAATAAAATCCAATCAACATTAATAATTATCATCGATGTACATAATACAGCGATTGCTGAAGCACATATTCTTGCTATAGAATCAAGAGTTTTAAAAGCTCTGTCTATTGCTTCATCTAAAGCTCTTGTAAATTTATCATAAAAATCTGGTTGCTCAAATTTAACCAAAGGCATATCTTGTGCCTTTAGAATAATCTTATCAAATATGTGCTTATAGATTTTAGGATCATTCCTTGCAGTATAGTAGGTATACCAAGCAGAAAGTATATGTATTCCTATGTGACATATACATCCAAAGCCAATAAAAAGAATTAATTCATAATAGCTAGAGTTAGTTTCAATAGCTGTAAATATGTATTGTGTCAAATAAACAAAAAAGAAAACATAAAAAAGTTGCTCTGCTGTTATCCTAAAAATTGTTGCGAATATTCGAAAAGGAGATGCTTCCCAAAGCAATTTTAATATATAGCCTATATTATTAAAATTGCTAACCTTTTGTTCATTCTTCTCTTTCATAAAATCACCACCCTTTTCAACTCCATCTTCATCTTATCAATTTGACTTTTATGTAAAATTCAATTCTTATATCTATAAAAATAAATACTTATTTATTATCTAAGTTTCCATTACTAATATTTATAATAAATTTTTATATTAACTAAGTAAATAGTTAATATAAAAATACCAGTCAATTTTGTAACATTACCTTTATTTTGATTTATTGTAGTTTACACCTTAATATGTTATTATGTCCATAACACAAAATTTTCATTTTAAGTACTCATATTCCATTATAACAAATAAGTTGAAAACAAGGAATTATAGTGCTGTAAAATAAGGAGGAATTATTATGAAAAAGCAAATAGTTGCTGGTATCTTGATCTCAGCTATGACAATGACATTATTAGCAGGTTGTGGCGAAAAAAAATCTAACGACAGCTTAATTAAAATAGGTGCAATTGGACCTCTATCTGGTGCTGCTTCAACTTATGGTATATCCGTTAAGGAAGGAACATCTTTACTTGAAAAAGAAATCAATGATGCAGGGGGCATCAATGGTAAAAAAATTCAATTTGTCTTTGAAGATGATCAAGCAGAACCAAATTCTGCGACCCAAGCTTTCAATAAACTTGTTGATGATGAAAAGGTAGTCGCTATTCTTGGCGGCGTTACTTCTGGTGCAACTCTCGCTATAGCGCCAAATGCAACAGCAAAAAAAATCCCAATGCTTACCCCTACAGGAACTGAGCCAACTATTACAAAAGTAGGCGGAGAATATATGTTCAGAGGTTGTTTTATTGACTCTTTCCAAGGAGAAGTTTTAGGTAAATATGCTTCGGAAACCTTAAAAAAGAAAACAGCTGCTGTTCTATATAACTCTGGTTCAGATTATTCGAAAGGCGTAGCTGATGCCTTTAAAACAAAGTTTGAATCTGAAGGCGGAAATGTATCAGAATTCCTTACTTATAATGATAAGGATACAGATTTTAAAGCACAATTAACAAAAATTAAAACTGCAAATCCTGATGTCCTAGTATTACCTGATTATTATAATGTAGTTGGTCTTATAGCAAAACAAGCAAGAAATATAGGAATACAATCTCAATTCTTAGGCGGAGACGGATGGGAATCAGAAGATTTGATTAAAATCGGTGGGGATTCTGTTAATGGTGCATTATATATAAACCATTATTATTCTGCTGATACAGATGAAAAAGTAAAAACCTTTGTAGATGCTTACAAAAAAGAATACGACAAAGAACCTGATGCTTTTGCAGCCCTTGGATATGATTCATCAAAAATCCTAGTAAAAGCTATTGAAAAGGCTAATGATACTGACGGAGAAGCAATCAAAAATGCATTAGCTTCTATAGAGTTAGACAGTGTTACTGGAAACATTAAATTCGGTGGCGATAGAAGTGCTATAAAAACAGCTGCTATCATCAAAATTGATGGAGATAAAAAAGTTTTAGTTACAAAAGTTAATTCTTAAGATAATAAGGAGAATTATGTGATGGAATTCTTACAACAACTTGTAAATGGACTTGCTTTAGGTAGTGTGTATGCTTTACTTGCATTAGGATATACCATGGTATATGGTATTATCCAGCTTATTAATTTTGCACACGGTGAAATATATATGATAGGAGCCTTCGCAGGCTTCTATTCTGCTACTACCTTAGGTTTACCACTGATACCAACTTTATTAATCGCAATGTTAGTATCTGCTTTGGCAGGTATAATAATCGAAAAAATTGCTTATAAACCCTTACGAAATTCACCGAGAATTACTTTGTTGATTACCGCAATAGGAATATCTTTATTGCTACAAAACGCTATGAGGATTTTAGTAGGTTCAAATCCAAAGCCCTTTCCTGATTTAATTAATGCAGGAGTTTTATCTATAGGACCTATAGAAATCGAATGGAAAACAATATTGATGTTTGTGGTTTCTTCTTTACTTGTAATTGTTCTTCAATTCATTGTTTATAAAACTAAAATAGGAAAAGCAATGCGTGCTTCTTCTCAAGATATGGAAGCAGCTTCCTTGATGGGTATAAATGTTAACAATACAATTTCTTTTACCTTCGCTGTTGGTTCTGCTCTAGCAGGAATTTCTGGTGTTCTGGTTGCTATATCTTATCCTAGTATTACTCCTTATATGGGCGTTATGCCAGGTCTTAAATCCTTTGTAGCAGCAGTTCTTGGAGGTATTGGGAGTATTCCTGGTTCTCTTCTTGGTGGGATTTGTATAGGACTTCTTGAAACCTTTTCTAAAGGTTATATATCAACAAAATTTTCAGATGCAATTGTTTTTGGAGTTTTAGTAGCAATACTTTTAATTAAACCCTCTGGTTTGCTAGGCAAAAAAAACAGAGAGAAAGTTTAGGTGATGGATATGAAGAAGCTTTTAAAGAACAAACCTCTGTTAATTTTATTATCTTCTATAGTAATATACTTTCTTTTATTTGGACTCATTAAATCAAAAATCATAAGTAATTATTATGCAGGGATTATTAATCTTACACTAATTAATATTATATTGGCAGTTTCTCTTAATTTAATCGTTGGTTTCACAGGTCAACTATGTTTGGGACATGCAGGCTTTATGTCAATTGGTGCTTACGTTTCTGCAGTAATCACTATAAAACTAGGAACTCCATTGGTAATTTCAATTATAGCTGGAGCCATAGTCGCTAGTATTATTGCTGCATTAATTGGATATCCTACTTTAAAGCTTACAGGAGATTATTTTGCCATAACGACCTTAGCTTTTTGTGAAATAATAAGAATAATAATTATGAATATTGATTTTGTTGGAGGTGCACGTGGCCTAACAGGTATACCATTAAAATCTAATCTACTGATTATATTGATTTTTATGACAATTACCATTATCGTTATTTATAATATAATACATTCATCACAAGGAAGAGCCATGCTCTCAGTACGTGAAGATGAAATTGCTGCAGAATCTATGGGAATACATAGTTTTAAATATAAAATTCTCGCCTTCATCATAGCAGCCTTTTTTGCTGGAATAGCTGGTGGACTTTATGCTCATTATATAGGTTATATTCAACCAACTCTATTTGATTTTAATAAATCAATAGATTATTTAACCTTTGTAGTATTTGGCGGCATGGGCTCGCTTTCAGGTTCAGTTCTTGCAACAATATTATTAACCTTCTTACCAGAACTCCTAAGAGACCTAAATGATTACAGAATGATTATATATCCGTTAGCATTAATACTCCTTATGATATTTAGACCTCAAGGATTACTTGGAAACAAAGAAGTATCCTTGAAAATATTTAAGAACTTGAAAAAAGCTAAAGCTGGAAAGGAGAATTAATAGATGTTGAATATAAAAGATCTTTCAATTGCCTTTGGTGGATTAAAAGCAGTATCTGATTTCAACCTAACCTTGAAAAAAGAAGAAATTGTTGGTTTAATTGGACCTAATGGAGCTGGTAAAACTACTGTATTCAATATGTTAACAGGAGTTTATAATCCAACTGGCGGAACCATTACTTATCTTGGCGAAAATATTAATGGTCTTAAACCTTTTAATATTACTAAAAAGAAAATAGCACGAACTTTTCAAAACATAAGATTATTTTCTGACCTTACAGTACTTGATAATGTTAAGATTAGTTTCAATTATATGATTAGGTACAACCTTTTAGATTCTATTTTTAGAACTCCAAAATATAAAAAAGAGGAAGCTGAAATTACTAATAAAAGCATAGAACTATTAAAAGCATTTTCATTGGATAGCAAAATTAATGAGTATGCTAAGAACCTTCCTTATGGAGAACAAAGAAAACTCGAAATAGTTAGAGCTCTAGCAGCAGAACCATCTCTATTATTATTGGATGAGCCAGCTGCTGGTATGAACCCTCAAGAAACCATAGAACTTATGAATCTTATAAATTGGATCAAAAATAAGTTTAATATATCTATTTTATTGATTGAGCATGATATGAAACTGGTAATGGGTATTTGTGATAGGATTGCAGTACTTGATTACGGAAAAAAAATTGCGGAAGGTACTCCCGAGGAAATTAGAAATAATCCTAAGGTAATCGAAGCTTATCTAGGAGAGGGGGAATAACAATGCTAAAATTAGATAACGTTAATCTATATTATGGTGTAATCCATGCGTTAAAAGATATTTCTCTTGAAGTTTCTCAAGGTGAAATAGTAACCTTAATCGGAGCTAATGGTGCTGGAAAAACCTCTATTCTAAGGTCAATCTCCGGACTGGAGCAAATAAAATCTGGTGCAATTACCTTTAAAGACTCTCAAATAAATAAAATTTCTGCAAATAAAATTGTTTCTCTAGGTCTTTCTCACGTCCCTGAAGGCAGAAGAGTTTTTCCTGACTTAACAGTAAGAGAAAATTTAGAATTAGGAGCTTATTTAAGAAAAGATAAAGGTATTATAAAATCGGATATGGAAATGGTTTTTTCAAAGTTCCCTAGATTAAAGGAACGAGAAAAACAACGCTCTGGCACCTTATCTGGTGGTGAACAACAAATGCTTGCAATAGGCAGAGCCTTAATGAACAGACCAGCGATGCTTATTTTAGATGAGCCATCTATGGGACTTGCTCCTCTTGTAGTAAAAGAAATCTTTAATACTATAGTACAAATAAACAAATCTGGTACAACAATACTTTTAGTTGAGCAAAATGCTAATATGGCACTGGCTATTGCTAACAGAGCTTACGTGCTTGAAACTGGTAAAGTAGTTCAATCTGGTGATGCAAAAATTCTTCTTGATGATGAAAGTATTAAAAATGCATATCTTGGAGATTAGTTAAAAAGCCTAGGACTAACTGATAATATTTTCAGTAGTCCTATATTTTTATTTTATCCTTCAATAATTTTAACAAAAACCTTTCTATTTCTCGGACCATCAAACTCACAGAAATATACACTCTGCCAAGTTCCTAAAATCGGCATTCCATCATTTATAATAATTGTTTTCTCTGCACCGACATAAGAAGACTTTAAATGTGCATGAGAGTTCCCTTCAAAATGTCTATAGTCTCCTTTTATAGGAAATACTTTATCCAGTGTCACTATCATATCCCTAACTACATCTGGATCCGCATTTTCATTAATAGTTATACCTGCAGTTGTATGTGGACAATAAATAACTGCTATACCCTCTTCTATAGCAGACTTGTCTATAGCATCTTTAATCAAATATGTAATATCAACAAATTCTTGAAATTTTGACGTTGATACTGAAAACTGGAACAAATTACTCTTCATATAAAACCTCCTCCTTATTTTTGTAATATTATGTTTTATTGTAACATAAATAGAGTTATTATGTTCAAGGGAAGTTTTTTTCTTAATCTAAAACTTATTAACAGACTTCTTAGCATCTTTGATGCTTAGAAATCGTTATCCAAGAGCATACCAACTTCTAACACCAATTTGTAGGATATGTGTGTTATCACTGGTGAACATCGAATAAAAATTGAGAATATTTTCTTTAAAAATTTAAGCTAAAAAGCGATTAAAATGCATTCTAAAATCGAATACTATTTAATGATTTCTGTAGTGAGTAATGTTAGCTTATAGCAAATAAAAACTATATGTATCAATATAAAGTTCTTTTTTAACTTCCCTCACTACAAGCTATCAGAATTGTAGTTTTACTAATACTACTACTGCTATAAGTTAATCCATTAAAATTTATAACTTCTTAGGAGGGATTTTCATGGATAATAACAAAAATAGAATCAAAGACAGACCGAAATCTAATGCAGAAAGAAGAAAAATGTATTCTGAAGTAGGCTCAGAAATAGCCATGGATCATGGTGAAAAATTAGGCTCTCATTCTAATGGCAAGAAATATACGAAGAGATCTAAATTATCCCACAATAAGTAGACACATCAAGTTCATAAATATCATCTGCATATTAAATATAAAAATTATAAACAAGTTTTTTTCAAAATGATCTGTGGAAATTGAAGTACACATTATTTTCTCATTTTAAACACTAATTACTTCCACAACACAAATTGATTGATAAAGAAAATAAACAGTATCATTTTTAATTTAAATGATACTGTTTATTTTCTATTACTTTTTCCTTTAATATTTTTTATCTCATTTTTAATAATCATATATTTATTCTCCATATTTACACATATATTACTAAATTTAATATCTGATTAAAATTTGTAAACATTTTCACATATTCATCAATTATTTGTTTGTCTATATAATACAAATATTGTATAATTAAATTAGATATTTAATTTAATTACATTTCATTTATATCAAAACAATTAATTACAATATTCTTTATAAAAGCTTCATTAAAAAATATTATACTTTTATGAAGAATTTTAAATTTATTAAGTTTTGTATAATGACAGATTTTTTTAAATATCTAAAAAATATATTTTTGGAAGGTGGGATCTATCATGAAAAAACATCGTCTTAGCAGCTGTCTATTTTTTGTTTCACTGCTAATAACGTTACAACTGGTTTTTCCTTTTGTAAACGTATTCGGTTCCCCATCTAATACCATAGTTTTACCACCAAGTAATCTTACATTAGAGTTAACTACACCTAGTGATGTAAAGCTTACTTGGAGCCCGATTTATGGTGCTACTGGATATAATATCTACGGTATTCTTGATGGTCAAATTACAAAACTTTCTACCACCACGTCAACCTCCTATGTTATAAATAACATAGCAGAAGGTGATTATAGTTATGTTATATCAACATTAAGTGGTGATAGCGAATCTGGTCCTTGCGCACCGGTTTCAACAACTATTGATTATCCAACAATGGCTGCACCAACAAACTTAGTTTCTAAGGTGCAGAATGCAAATGATATATCTTTGACTTGGACAAGTTCTCAATATGCTCAAAGCTACAAGGTATATCAACTTGCCACGGATGGCACAAAAACTTTAGTATCTTCAGTGAATACTAATTCATACATTGCTGCTAATTTACCTGCTGGCAGCTATACTTATGTAGTTTCTGCTATTAATCCTCTTTACGGTGAATCTGTGGTTTCAACTGAAACCAAAGCTGAAGTAATTCACCCAACAATGGCAGCACCTACTAATTTAACCTCCTCTATCGTAAACGGAAATGATATTACACTTAGATGGACTACTACAACATACGCTACTAGCTATAAGGTTTACCAAATCATTGATGGTCAAAAGGTACTAAAAAGCACCGTTGCAAGCACAAGTGCTTCTTTTGCTAATATGCCTGCTGGTAATTATGATTTCGAAGTTTATTCCTTTAGTGATCGCTTTGGTGAATCGCAAGTTGGAAGTTCAACATCACTTTCATTAACTTTACCAACAATGCAGGCACCAACCAATTTTACTTATACTGTTACAAACGGAAACGATATTACATTAAAATGGAATGCCTCAACCTACGCAACAGCTTACAATATATATCAAATTATCGATGGACAGAAAGTGCTTAAAGGTACAGTTACTTCGACTTCTGCAACTTATAGCAATATGCCACAAGGAGATTATTCTTTTGAAGTATATTCCTATAGTAATAGATTTAATGAATCTCCTACTGGAGCTCAAACATCTTTTTCATTAGTTTGGCCAATAATGCAAGCTCCTGACAATTTAACTTATTCTATTGCAAACGGAAATGATATCAATTTAAAATGGTCATCAGTTCCTAATGCAAAAGGATATAAAGTTTACCAAGTTATAAATGGAGAAAGAGTTTTAAAGAGTACTGTAGCAACAACTACTGTTACTTATGCAAATCTTCCTGCTGGAGATTATACATATGAAGTTGTTTCCTATAGTGATCGTTTTGGTGAGACACAAACAGGCAACACTGTTAATGTATTTTTAGTTCTTCCAACTATGGAAGCACCAGCAAATGCAATACAAACTATTAAGAGTGCTAACTCTTTTTCGTTAACTTGGGATTCAGTACCATATGCTACAAGCTATAAAGTATACCAAATAGTTAATGGTGAAAAAGTTTTAAAAAGCACTGTAACTAATACAACATTATCTTTTTCAAACATGACTCCAGGTGAGTATAGTTATGAAATTTATTCTGTTTCTTCTCGTTTCGGCGAATCAGTTAATGGAGCTAATGTTACATTTAATTTAGATGGACAAGTATTAGATGCTCCTGGAAATTTAACTTATACTATAACAAATGGTAATGATATTACATTAAGATGGACAGCAGTACCATATGCTACAAGTTATAAAGTATATCAAATGGTTAATGGAGAAAAAGTTTTATTAAAAACTGTTACCACTACAAGTGTTGTTCTTACAAATATGGCTGGTGGCGATTACGATATTATTGTAGACGCTATATCAACAACTTTAGGTGAATCTCCAGTTGGAGCTGAAACTACTTTCTCATTAGTCCTTCCAGTAATGGATGCCCCAGGAAATCTAGCTTATACTCTTAAAAATGGAAATGATGTAGTCCTTACTTGGTCAGCTGTGACTTATGGAATAAACTACAAAGTGTATGAGCTAATAGATGGACAATATGTTCTAAAAACAACTGTAACTACTACTACAGCAACTTTAACTAATGTGTCAAAAGGGGATCATACTTATGTTGTTACCGCTGTAAGCCCTCGTTTCGGCGAAACACAAGAAGGTAGCCAAACATCATTTACACTTGACTTCCCAACTATGGTTAAACCTGAAAACTTAACATATAGTATTGCAAGTGGAAATAATGTTACGCTAAGCTGGAATGCAGTTGCTTATGCAAAATCTTATAATGTTTATCAAATAATTGATGGACAAAGAGTATTAAATCAAACAGTAACAGGCACATCTGTATCATTTGTTAATATGACACCTGAAGGTGATTATACCTTTGAAGTGACTTCTAACAGTGATCGTTTTGGCGAATCAGAAGAAGGAAGTCAAGTATCTCTTAGTTTAGTTTTCCCAGTTATGGTTGCACCAAGCAATTTTGCATATACCATTACAAACGGAAACTATATCAACTTAAAATGGGATATCGTGCCATATGCTACAAGCTATAAAATTTATCAAATTGTAAATGGCGAAAAAGTATTAAAATCAATCGCTACTACTAATTCAGCTAGTTTCTCTAATATGCCTGAAGGAGATTATAGCTATGAAATTTACTCATATAGTAGCCGTTTCGGTGAATCACTAGACGGAAGCAGAGTAGATTTCACTTTAGTTTTCCCAATAATGCAAGAACCAGCTAATTTAACTAATACCATTGTAAATGGAAATGACATTAAATTAATTTGGAATGCATCAACTTATGCAACAGCATATAATGTATATCAAATTGTTGATGGACAAAAAGTTCTAAAACAAACTGTTACTACTACAACTGCGACCTTCACTAACTTACCAGCTGGCAATTATACCTACGAGGTTTACTCTTACTGTCCTCGTTTTGGTGAATCACCAGTAGGTAGTTCAATAGATATTTCTTTAGTTTGGCCAATAGTTCAGCCACCAACAGTAACTAGAACTATATCTAATGTTAATAACATAACTTTAGCTTGGCAAAAAGTTACTTGGGCTACTGAATATCGTGTATATGAAATAGTAAACGGTGTTGATCAACTATTATATAAAGGGACTGCCTTAACTTATGTTGGCTACAATTTAACTGAAGCTACTCATAGTTTCAAAGTGACTGCATACAGTACTCGTTTTGGTGAGTCAGTAGCATCAAATATAATAACTGAAAAAATTGTATATCCAATTATGCAAAATCCAACTGTAACTGCAAAAGTAGTAAATGGTACTTCTGTTAAACTTACTTGGAATCTTATCAACTATGCTAATGGATACAATATCTATGAAATCATAGATGGCAAACCAGTTCTACTTGTAAAAAACTTAAACAACTTAACTTATACAATAACTAATGCTTCACTTGCTACTCATCAATATGTTGTTACTTCATATAGTAATTCTTTTGGTGAATCAGCACTATCTACTGCAAAAGCGACAGCTATTATTGTTGATACTGTTGCACCAGTTACAAGTGCTACTGCAGAAGCAAACTGGACAAATAAAAGTTCAGTTACAGTTGCTTTATCAGCAGCTGATGCTCTATCAGGCGTTGCAAAAACATACTATTCAATAAATGGTGGTGCTTATGTAGAAGGAACATCATTTGCAATAACTCAAGAAGGTATTACAAAAGTTACCTTCTACTCTGTTGATAAATCAGGTAATACTGAAGCAGTTCAAACAATATACATAAAAATTGATAGAGTAACACCTATCACAACTTCAGATATAAATGCAAGCTGGTCAAAGAATGCTGTACCTGTTAAATTAAGTGCTACAGATTCCCTAAGTGGAATTTCTAAGACTTTCTATTCAATTGATGACTTAAGCTTTGTTGAAGGTGCTTCTTTTACATTACAAGGAGAAGGTGTTCATAAAGTATCCTTCTACTCAGTAGATAATGCAGGAAATGCTGAAACTGCTACTATAACTTATGTTAGAATTGATAGTTCAGCTCCAGTTACAACTTCTGATGTAAATGGAAATTGGACAAATAATGATGTAGTTGTTAACTTAACTGCTACTGATGCTTTAAGTGGTGTTTCAAAAACTTTCTACTCAATTGATGATTCAAGCTTTGCTGAAGGTACTTCTTTCACAGTACAAGGAGAAGGTGTTCACAAAGTAACCTTCTACTCAATTGACAACTTAGGAAATACTGAAGTAGTTAATACTGTATATGTAAGAATAGACAATTCAACTCCAATTACTATCTCCGATATAAGTGATAACTGGTCAAAAGATAATGTAGTTGTTAGCTTAACTACTACTGATGCTTTAAGTGGCGTTTACAAAACTTTCTACTCAATTGATGATGCTGACTTTACTGAAGGTACTTCTTTCACAGTACAAGGAGAAGGAACTCACAAAATAGCATTCTACTCAGTTGACAATGCTGGTAATATTGAAGCTACTACTACAACTTATGTTAAGATCGACAACGTAGGTCCAACTACAATTTCAGATTTAACTGACAATTGGTATAAAAATGATGTAACTGTTAACTTAACTGCTACTGATGCTTTAAGTGGCGTTTCAAAAACTTTCTACTCAATTGATGATGCTGACTTTGCTGAAAGTACTTCTTTCACAGTAACTGGAGAAGGAACTCACAAAGTAGTATTCTACTCAGTTGATAATGCTGGTAATGTTGAAACTACTACTACAACTTATGTTAAGATCGACAACGTAGGTCCAACTACAATTTCAGATTTAACTGACAATTGGTATAAAAATGATGTAACTGTTAACTTAACTGCTACTGATGCTTTAAGTGGCGTTTCAAAAACTTTCTACTCAATTGATGGTGCTGACTTTGTTGAAGGTACTTCTTTCACAATAACTGGAGAAGGAACTCACAAAATAGTATTCTACTCAGTTGACAATGCTGGTAATGTTGAAACTACTACTACAACTTATGTTAAGCTTGATAACAAAGGACCTGTTACTATCTCTGATATAAAAGATAGTTGGTCAAAAAATGATGTAACTGTTAACTTAACTGCTACTGATGCTTTAAGTGGCGTTTCAAAAACTTTCTACTCAATTGATGGTGCTAACTTTGTTGAAGGTACTTCTTTCACAGTAACTGGAGAAGGAACTCACAAAATAGTATTCTACTCAGTTGACAATGCTGGTAATGTTGAAACTACTACTACAACTTATGTTAAGATCGACAAAACTGGACCAACAGTAACAATGAATCTAAATGATAAATATGACCTTAATGCTACACTAGCATTAAACTATACAGCACAAGATGCTCTTTCTGGAGTATTAAGTGGAAAGATTCTTGTTTTAAAACCTGGTGATACAGTTGCAACAGAAATTGCTAATGGCGGAAGCATTAAACTTGATAAGGCTGGTACTTACAAAGTAACTGTTATAGTTACTGATGCAGCTGGAAACAGCACTACTGTTGAAAAAACAGTAACTGTTAGCGCTCCAGTTACTCCACCAACACCAACTACACCTGATTGTCCTTACCATGACCATTGCTGTGGACATTTCAGACTTGAAGTACAAATTTTCTTCTTATACTTCACTATAGATGTTTGTTGGGATAAAAATTATAACTTCCATGCAACTTTAGAATTTGGTTGGAACTCTAATTATAATAAATCTTCATGTTCCCAAAAACTTCCTAAACAAATTTCTAAAAAGGCAATTTTAAAACTTTTCTTCTAAAATTAAATATTTAAACTTAGTTGAAAGGTTGTTGGAATAATTTGTTTTTAACAAGTAATTCCATACTACTTTATTAAAGGGGGTGCCAAATAGGCATCCCCTTTTTATTGTAAAAATCATTGGACCCTAAAGTTTTTATTGGTAATATAAACTTAAAAATACATCTTCTTTTACTATAATAATAGGTTGAAACCACTTAATTTCTTGAGTCTATTTTCAAGTCACATTTGAAATAATTATCCCCCCCCAAAACCTCGTGTCGAACTTTGTATTTTTTTGATTGTTTATTGTATAAAACAGTTGTATAATTATAATCAGATATACGAAGTTATAGCGTATCTTTTTTAACAAGACATTTACTTAATATAAGGTTCTTTAGTAAACACTTAATTTATTCATTAGAATTAAAATACCAGAAGTTCTGATATTTCAAATGTTTAAAAGGTGTTTTTTTTATCAAAACATTAGATGAATAAATAATCAATTTACTATTTAACCTTATTGCCCTTACAAAAATTAAGAATTGTGGAGTTTAAAATATAGGTTATTAAACCCGTATATCAAACTTAAGAAAAAGTGAAAAAGGCAAATCATGGGAAATCATGAGACGCAAAGCCATGGGCCTGTACCACACATTATATGTTGGATGGCAGCCGGTTACCACGAGGAATATAGCTATCGTTGGATAACTATACATTTTTTTGCAACGAAAAATTTTCCTTTCCTTTTCCCTTTTTCACAAAGAAAGGCGGGGTCAATAATGAAAAAATATTATCTTAGCAGTTGCCTTTTCTTGGCATCACTGCTATTAACGTTACAACTGGTCTTCCCTTTTGTAACCGTATCTGCAGCAACTATCAATACCAACCTTCTGCCACCAAGCAACCTTGCTCTTGAGCTTACTACCCCTAGCGATGTAAAGCTTACTTGGAGCTCAGTTTATGGTGCCACTGGCTATACTATATATGGGATTATTGATGGTCAGCTTATTCAACTTGCTACTACAACATCAACATCCTATACTTTCAATAACCAAGCAGAAGGTGCTTATAGCTATGTTGTATCAACTTCAAGTGGTGATAGTGAGTCTGGTCCTTGTGCACCAGTATCAGCTACTGTTGATTATCCAACTATGGCTGCACCAGCAACTTTAACTGGTAAAATCCAAAATGGAAATGATATAGCATTAAGTTGGACAAGTTCTCAATATGCCCAAAGCTATAATGTTTATCAAGTTTCTACAAACGGGGATAAAACTTTAGTTACTTCAGTAAAAACTACTTCTTACACTATTCCAAATGTAGTTGCTGGAAGCTATACTTATTCAGTTTCTGCTGTTAACGCTCTTTATGGAGAATCTGTTCCATCAAGTGAAGCTAAATTAGATGTTATTTATCCAGTTATGTCAGTTCCTGGTAATTTCACTTACACAATAGCAAACGGAAATGATATTACACTTAAATGGACTGGTACACCTTATGCTACAAGCTACAAGGTTTATCAAGTTATTAACGGAGAAAAAGTATTAAAGAGCACAGTTTCAACTACAAGTGCTTCTTACACTAACATGCCTGCTGGCGATTATGCTTTTGAGGTTTATTCCTTTAGTGATCGATTTGGTGAATCACAAGTTGGAAGTGCAACATCACTTTCATTAACTTTACCAGTGATGCAAGCTCCTAGTAATTTAACTTATACTGTTACAAACGGGAACGACATTACCCTAAAATGGAGTCCTTCGACTTATGCAACAGCTTATAATGTATATCAAATTATCAATGGAGAAAAAGTTTTAAAGAGTACAACTACTTCAACTACTGCAGTTTATAGCAATCTACCAGAAAGTGATTACTCTTTTGAAATATACTCTTATAGTAGTAGATTTAACGAATCTCCTACTGGAAGCCAAACATCCCTATCATTAGTTTGGCCAGTAATGCAAGCCCCAGAAAATTTGACCTATTCAATTGCAAACGGAAATGATATTTCATTAAAATGGACAGCAATTCCTTACGCAAAAGGCTACAAGGTTTACCAGATTGTAAATGGAGAAAGAGTTTTAAAAAGCACTGTAACAACAACTGCAGTTACTTATGCAAATCTTCCTGCTGGAGATTATACCTATGAAGTTACTTCATATAGTGACCGTTTTGGTGAAACACCAGCTGGCAGCACTACAAACATTTCTTTAATTCTTCCAGTTATGGAGGCACCAACAAGCGCTATACAAGCAATTAAGAGTGCTACATCTTTCACATTAACTTGGGATGCAGTACCATATGCTACAAGCTATAAGGTTTACCAAGTAGTTAATGGACAAAAAGTTTTAAAAAGTACTGTAACTACAACTTCAGTATCATATACAAACATGACTGCTGGTAGCTATATATATGAAATTCATTCATATTCAACTCGCTTTGGAGAATCTGCAGAAGGCTTTACTCTTACCTTCACATTGAACGGACAAGTTCTTCAAGCACCAACAAACTTAACTTACACTATAACAAATGGTAATGATATAACTTTAAAATGGACTGCCGCTCCATATGCTACAAGTTATAAAATATATCAAGTAATTAATGGCGAATTAGTTTTGAAAAAGACTGTTACTACAACAGCTGCTGCATTTACTAATATGCCTGAAGGTGATTACTATTTCGTAGTAAACTCAGTATCCGCAGTTTTAGGTGAATCTCCAGTTGGAGCTGAAACAACATTTTCATTAACTCATCCAGTTATTGCTGCTCCAGGAAACCTAACTTATGCTATTAAGAATGGAAATGACATAACTTTTACTTGGTCAGCTGTCCCTTACGCTAATAGCTATAAGCTTTATGAATTAGTAGATGGACAATATGTTTTAAAAACAACAGTAACTGCTACATCTGCAACTTTATCTAATGTTTCAGAAGGAGACCATAACTACTATGTTACTGCTGTAAGTTCTCGTTTTGGAGAAACAGTAGAAGGAAGCCAATCAACTGTTTCAGTTGTTTTCCCAACAATGTTAAACCCAAATAACTTAACTTATACTATTACAAGCGGAAATAACATCACTCTAAATTGGAGTCCAGTGACTTATGCAAAATCTTATAATGTTTATCAAATAATTGATGGACAAAGAGTATTAAAGCAAACCGTTACAGGCACAACAGCAGGTTTTTCAAATATGCCTGAAGGAGACTATACCTTTGAAGTAACTTCTGCTAGTGATCGTTTTGGCGAATCACAACAAGCAAGTACAGTTTCATTAAATATAGTTTTCCCAGTTATGCAAGCTCCAGCTAACTTTGCTTATGTCATCTCTAACGGTAACTATTTTACTTTAAGCTGGGCTACAGTACCATATGCTACAAACTACAAAATTTATCAAATCATAAATGGAGAAAAGGTGTTAAAATATACTTTAACAAACACTGTTACTTCTTTAACATTTGGTAATATGCCTGAAGGAGATTATAGCTACGAAATATACTCCTACAGCAACCGTTTTGGTGAATCTTCAGCAGGAAGTAATTTAAGCTTCACTTTAGTTTTCCCAACAATGCAAGCTCCACTTAACCTAACTAGTACTATTTTAAACGGAAATGACATTAATTTGAAATGGACTGCAGCACCTTATGCAACAGCTTACAATATTTATCAAATTATAGACGGACAAAAAGTATTCAAACAAACAGTTACTACTAATGCAGTAACTTTTACAAATCTTCCAGCTGATGACTATGTTTATGAAGTATATTCATATGCTACTCGTTTTGGAGAATCACCAGTAGGTAGCCAAATACAAGTTTCAGTAATCTGGCCAGTAGTTCAAGCACCAACGGTTACTAGAAATGTTTATAACGTAAATAACATTACTTTAACTTGGCAAAAAATTACTTGGGCAAATGAATATCGTGTATATGAAGTAGTAGGCGGTGTTAATCAATTACTATATAAAGGAACAGCATTAACTTATACTGCGTTCAATGTATCAGAAACTACTCACAACTATATAGTAACTGCTTATAGCACTCGTTTCGGTGAATCAGTTGCTTCAAATCAAATAACTGAAACTATCATATACCCAGATATGCAAGCTCCAAATGTAACTGTTAAGATCGTGAATCCAACAACAGTTCAGCTTTCTTGGAACTTTATCACTTACGCTAATGGATACAATATATATGAAATTATTGATGGTAACCCAGTTCTACTTGTTAAGAACCTAAATAATTTATCATATACTCTATACAATGTTTCATACGCAAATCATCAATACTTTGTTAGCGCTTACAGTAACTCTTTTGGTGAATCAGCACCATCTAGCACTGTTTTAGCAAAACTTATTGTTGATACTACTGCACCAGTTACAAGTGCTAATGCACAAACAGATTGGACAAACCAAAATTCTGTAAATGTTACTTTATCAGCAGTTGACACTGAAACAGGTGTTGCAAATACCTATTATTCAATAAACGATGGTGCCTTTATAGCAGGAACTTCATTTGCTATAAGTGCTGAAGGTATTACAAAAGTATCTTTCTACTCAGTTGATAAAGTAGGAAATATCGAAGCAACAAAAACAATCTATGTTAAACTTGATAGAACTGCTCCTGTTACTATTTCAGATGTAAATGGGAATTGGACAAAGAACGATGTAACTGTAAACTTAACTGCTACTGATGCTTTAAGTGGCGTTTATAAAACTTTCTACTCAATTGATAATTCAAGCTTTGCTCAAGGAACTTCCTTCACAGTAAGCGGAGAAGGCATTCATAAAGTAACCTTCTATTCAGTTGATAAGGCTGGAAATATCGAAACTGCTACAACTGTTTACGTAAGAATCGATAATTCAGCTCCAGTTACTATTTCAGATTTAAATGATAACTGGTCTAAAGATGATGTAACTGTAAACTTAACTGCTACTGATTCTTTAAGTGGCGTTTATAAGACTTTCTACTCAATTGATGATTCAAGCTTTGCTCAAGGAACTTCCTTCACAGTAAGCGGAGAAGGCGTTCACAAAGTAACCTTCTATTCAATTGATAACGCTGGAAACATCGAGACTACTACAACTGTTTATGTAAGAATCGATAATTCAACTCCAGTTACTATTTCAGATTTAAATAATAACTGGTCTAAAGATGATGTAACTATTAACTTAACTGCTACTGATGCTTTAAGTGGCATTTATAAGACTTTCTACTCAATTGATGATGCTGATTACGTTGAAGGAACTTCATTGACAGTAAGTGGTTCAGGTATCCACAAAGTAACCTTCTATTCAATTGACAACGCTGGAAATATTGAACCTACTACAACTGTTTATGTAAGAATCGATAGTTCAGCTCCAGTTACTATTTCAGATTTAAAGACAACTTGGTCAAAAAATGATGTAACTGTAAACTTAACTGCTACTGATGCTTTAAGTGGTGTTTATAAGACTTTCTACTCAATCGATGGTTCTGATTACCTTGAAGGAACTTCTTTCATAGTAAAAGGAGAAGGTATCCACAAAGTAAGCTTCTATTCAGTAGACAATGTTGGTAACATCGAAACAATTACAACAACTTACGTTAAAATTGATAGAACTGCTCCAACAATATCAATGAACTTAGATGGCTTATATAAACTTGGTTCAACATTAAAATTATCTTATGTTGTATCAGACAACCTTTCTGGTATAGCTAGCGAAAAAATGCTTGTTTTTGCTCCAAATGATACTCTTGGAAAAGAAGTTTTAAATGGTTCAACAATCCAAATTGATAAAGCAGGCGTTTATAAGGTAATTGTTACTGCAACTGATGCTGCTGGAAACACTGTTAAAATTGAAAAGCAATTCTCAGTATACATTGTAGCTAACATCCAAGTAACTGCACAAAATATTAAAGCTAACAATGGAGTATTTACTGTTCGTGTAGATATGCCAACGGAATACGCAGGTCTTGGTTTTGACCTTGACACTGCAAAAGTTAATGGTGTAAGTGCCCTTAACAGCAACAATGGTTATTACAACCAAGCTAAACACGGTCAATTCAAATTTAACCGTTCAGACTTTAGTTGGACATCTCCAGTACAAGTAATCCAATTCAGCTGCTATGTAAATGGATACCTTGTAATTGGTGAAACAACTGTTAATGTTAAATTATAATATTCTATATGCTTTACAATAATAGTGAAGCAACTGGCAATGTTAGATTATAATATTAGCTAAAAAAATAGACCCTCTGCAAAACTGCAGAGGGTTTTCTTTAATCAATAAACTTATTTACTATTTTATTTTTTATCTGAAATATTAATAAAGTGAATCCTTGAACTATAATAATTAATCCAAAAGTATTTACTCTATTTATTGATCAGAGTTTTAATTAGAAAGTATAATTAGGATTTAAAAGCATGAACTTAACTACTTCTGCTAAATCCTCATCGTCGATAGCATCGTTTGGAACCACATCTGCATTGTATTCTGGAAGATCTGCTGGGTCTTCTCCTAAATGTCTTCCTAAGATACCTAAATCAAGAAGTGAAAATTCACCATCATCATTAACATCAATTAACTCTTCATCTGCTACATTGATGTTGACTTGTCCACATTCTACATCCTTAAGGTTTTTCTCCATTAAAATACCATCAGATATTCTTCCTTTTATAACATCCACTAATCCATCTCCTGGTGCTATACCTTTGAACTTTAACTTTAATAGTATTGTTTTAGAATTAACTACATTCAATAAGCCTTTACTTACTAAAATAAATCTCAATTCACCATTTTGAGAACTACTCTTCATTAGCTTTATTCCGTCAACTTGTTCATATCCTAAAAATTGAAGTTTAGTTGTATCATATTTGATTCTAATATCTTCTGCTGCGATTTCTTTAATATTGTCTATAATCAAATTAGCAGTTACTGTCTCATTTAAGTGTATTCTATTTCTTTCTGGTTCTACATTTAGAACCACCTTGAAAATATTATTAACTACAACACTTTCAGTAATCTCATTACCAAGTTCATCTACTGCTGTAAATTTATAAGTTCCATTGGCGCTTACAACATAATCTACAGTTGAACCATCAACCCAGTTACCATCTGGTGTTTGTACTTTTACAATTTTAGTATTGGTACTTGTTGCTGTTGCTGAAATAGTCACTGGACCATTTGTGTCAGCAGTTATACTTGGAGTCAATGCCATTGATAATACTGGTTTAGGAATTATATTTGTAATTTTTATACTTCGAGTAATTTCATTATTCAGCTCATCTACTACTGTGAAGATATAATCTCGGTTCTCACTTACAACATAACTTACAGTTGCTCCATTAACCCAATTACCATCTGGTGTTTTGATTTTCACAATCTTTGTATTAGTACTTGTTGCTACTGCTGTTATTGTCACTGGATTTCTTTGTAATTCTGTTGTACTTGGTGTCAATGTCATTGATAATACTGGTTTAGGAATTATATTTGTAATTTTTATACTTTGAGTAATTTCATTATTCAGCTCATCTACTGCTGTGAAGATATAATCTCGGTTCTCACTTACAACATAACTTACAGTTGCTCCATTAACCCAATTACCATCAGGCGTTTGGATTTTTACAATCTTTGTATTAGTACTTGTTGCCGATGCTGTTATTGTCACTGGCTCTCTTTGTAACTCAGTCGTACTTGGTGTCAATTTCATTGATAATATTGGTTTAGGAGGAACTTCAACGCTTATGCTTTGAGTAACTTCATCGCCAAGATCATCTACTGCAGTGAATTTATAATATCCACTGGCACTTACAATATAATTTGTAGTTGAACCATTAACCCAATTACCATCAGGTGTTTGGATTTTTACAATTTTAGTATTCGTACTTGTTGCGGATGCTGTTATTGTTATTACAAAATTTCTTTGTAGCACAGTTGTACTTGGTGTCAATATCATTGATAATACTGCTTTAGGAATTATATTTGTAACTTTTATAATCTGAGTAATTTCATTACCAAGCTCATCTACTGCAGTGAATTTATAATCTTCATTCTTACTTACAACATAACTTGCAGTTGAACCATTAACCCAATTACCATCAGGTGTTTGGATTTTTACAATCTTAGTATTAGTGCTTGTTGCGGATGCTGTTATTGTCACTGGATCTCTTTGTAACTCAGTTGTACTTGGTGTCAATGTCATTGATAACACTGGTTTAGGAGGAACTTTAACTCTTATGCTTTGAGTAACTTCATCGCCAAGTTCATCTACTGCAGTGAATTTATAATCCCCATCCTCACTTACAATATAATTTGTAGTTGAACCATTAACCCAATTACCATCAGGTGTTTGGATTTTTACAATTTTAGTATTCGTACTTGTTGCGGATGCTGTTATTGTTATTACAAAATTTCTTTGTAGCACAGTTGTACTTGGTGTCAATATCATTGATAATACTGCTTTAGGAATTATATTTGTAACTTTTATAATCTGAGTAATTTCATTACCAAGCTCATCTACTGCAGTGAATTCATAATCTTCATTCTTACTTACAACATAACTTGCAGTTGAACCATTAACCCAATTACCATCAGGTGTTTGGATTTTTACAATTTTAGTATTTGTACTTGTTGCGGTTGCGGTTATTGTCACTGGATTCCTTTGTAATTCTCTTGTACTTGGAGTTAATGTTAGTGATAATGCTGGTTGTGGTTTAATAGTAACTGTTATTTTTTGAGTAATTTTATTTCCTAGTTCATCTACTGCTGTAAAAGTATAATCTCCAGTTTTACTTACAACATATTTTGCAGTTGAACCATTAACCCAATTACCATCTGGTGTTTGAATTTTTGTAATTGTCGTATTAGTACTTATTGCTGCTGCTGTTATTGTCACTGGATTTCTTTGTAATTCTGCTGTACTTGGAGTTAATGTTAATGATAATATTGGATTAACGTATTTGTAATGTGATACTTCAGATACATTACCAACATTATCAATAGATGCCACATGTACATAAGAGCCCTCTGTAACTGCTCCATCTATAGAATAGTTTGTAGAGATAGTTGTAATAGTCTTTGTAGGAACTGTACTTGGATTCTTATCTACTACTATAGAATATCCTTTTAATCCACTAGTTATAGTTGCTGTTTTAATTTGCGAATTAGTTTTAATACTAGTTGTTGCTTCTTTTGCCTCAATATAATAGTCATATGTAGTACCTTTGTCTATAGAAGGTTGGAATGTTATGTTAGTTTTATTTGTAACTCTATTAGCTGCAACACTTGTTACATTTGGCTTACTTGGTGCATCTAAGTCTTGGCCTTTATGATCATCCCAGCTTGTTGCTTCTGTCACTTGAGCTAGATAAAATAATGTATTTGCTAAGATTTTTTGTTCATCAGGAGTAGCCTCACCATTAGAGTGCCCAGTTTGAATCATTGCTGTATTATTCCATGTAGTTAGATAGAAATTATTACTAGTAGCTTTCCCATTATAACTAGTTATTTCAGCATTACTATTCATTGAGTTTGAACTGTATTTAATCCAAACATCGCCTGATGCATATTGACCAGTATGTGAAAGAGGTACAGATAGCGTTGTATTTATATCGCCGATTTCCCAAGGGTAATTTGTAAGCAACCCTTTTCTATTAATTTTTACAGAAGTGCTTCCATACATTAAATAGTCAGTTGGAATAATATTCAAATAGCTAGCCAACTGATTTCTTGCTGGCATATAAGGATAAAGAGCATCATGCCCTGCTAAATAACCTCTTCCCGCCTTAATGAATTCTTCTATAGCATTTGTAGCACTTACAGATAAATCTTTAAAGTTATTAGAATCCCACGCACCTTCATATATAACATCATACTTCCATTTTCCATTAATATCTTTTAAGTAACTATTCGGATTAGCATTGAACGTATCAATATCAACTTCATCTACTGATATATAACCTTTTCCATAACCATTAGTCTCCATCCATGTCTTTAAGTTATTTCCCACACCAGGATATACGTTTAAAACTTTAACATTACTCTTAGCAGGGATACTTTGAAACTCCGTATCTGTTGATTTTTTTGAATAAATCATATATGAGTAATTTTTAGTTGGATCTGGTGTAGTCCATTTAAGAGATATATAGTTTCCTTGGTTATTTGGTGTTGCAGTTAATGTTGGAGCTGCTTGTGTAGTTACAGCTTCAGCATAAGCAACATTGGGGCTTACAAAAACTAGAAACATAAACATTGCTAATATTAACGTAAAAATACGCTTTTCATTTTTCATTAAATTGACCTCCCGAAATATTAATTTTATCTTTATGTGAAATATAAATAAAGTAAATCCTCAAACCATGATAATTAATTCAAAATGATTTACTTTATTTATTGGTAAAAGTTTTAATTAGAAATTATAGTTAGGATTTAAAAGCATAAATTTAACTACTTCTGCTAAATCCTCATCATCGATAGCATCATTTAACACTACATCTGCATTGTATTCTGGAAGATCTTCTGGATTTTCGCCTAAGTGTCTTCCTAAGATACCTAAATCGAGAAGAGAAAATTCACCATCATCATTAACATCAATCAATTCTTCATCTGCTACATTGATGTTGACTTGTCCACATTCTACATCCTTAAGATTCTTCTCCATTAAAATACCATCAGATACTCTTCCTTTTGTAACGTCTACTAAGCCATCTCCTGGCGCTATACCTTTGAACTTTAATTTCAATAATATTGTTTTAGAATTAACTACATTTAATAAGCCTTTACTTACTAAAATAAATCTCAATTCACCATTTTGATAACTGCTCTTCATTAGCTTTATTCCGTCAACTTGTTCATAGCCTAAAAATTGAAGTTTAGTGGTATCATATTTAATTCTAATATCTTCTGCTGCGATTTCTTTAATATTGTCTATGATTAAATTAGCAGTTACTGTCTCATTTAAGTGTATTCTATTTCTTTCTGGTTCTATATTTAGAACTACCTTGAAAATATTATTAACTTCAACACTTTCAGTAACTTCATAGCCAAGCTCATCTACTGCTGTAAATTTGTAAGTTCCATTGGTGCTTACAACATAATCTGCAGTTGAACCATCAATCCATTTACCATCTGGTGTTTGGACTTTTACAATTTTAGTATTGGTACTTGCTGCTGTTGCTGTTATTGTCACTGGACCGTTTGTATCGATAGTTGTACTTGGTGTCAATGTCATTGATAATACTGGTTTAGGTATAATTGTAACTGTTATTTTTTCAGTTATTTTATTTTCTAATTCATCTACGGCTGTAAAAGTATAATCCCCAGTCTCATTTACAACATAGTTTGCAGTTGCTCCATCAACCCAATTACCATCTGGTGTTTGGATTTTTACAATCTTAGTATTGGTGCTTGTTGCGGCTGCTGTTATTGTCACTGGATTCCTTTGTAGCTCTGTTGTACTTTGTGCCAATGTCATTGATAATACTGGTTTAGGGATAATCTTAACTGTTATACTTTGAATAATTTCATTTCCAAGGTCATCTACTGCTGTAAAGGTATAATTTCCAGTTTCACTTACAGTATAGTTTGCAGTTGCTCCATCAACCCATTTACCATCAGGTGTTTCAATTCTTGTGATTGTTGTATTATCACTTGTAGCTGTTGCTGTTATTGTCACTGGATTCCTTTGTAATTCAGTTGTACTTGGTGTCAATAGCATTGATAATATTGGTTTAGGTATAATGTTAACTGTTATACTTTGAATAATTTCATTTCCAAGCTCATCTACCGCTGTAAAAATATAATTTCCAGTTTCATTTACAACATAGCTTGTAGTTGAACCATCAACCCATTTACCATCTGGTGTTTGAATTTTTGTGATTTTTGTATTATCACTTGTAGCCGCTGCTGTTATTGTCACTGGATCTCTTTGAAGCTCTGTTGTACTTGGTGTTAATGTCATTGACAAAATTGGTTTAGGAATAATATTAACAGTCATACTTTGAACAACTTTATTACCGAGATCATCAACAGCAGTAAAGCTATAGGTCCCACTCTGACTTACAACATAACTTGCAAATTTACCGTCAATCCAATTACCGTCAGGTGTTTGGATTTTTGTAATTACTGTATTATTACTTATAGCTACTGCTTTTATTGTCACTGGATTTCTTTGTAGCTCAGTTGTACTTGGTTTCAATAGCATTGATAAAACTGGTTTAGGAATAATAGTGACCGCTATACTTTGAGTAATCTTGTTTCCATCACTATCGATAGCAGTAAAGTTGTAAGTTCCACTCTGGTTTACAATATAATTCACAGTTGAACCATTAACCCAATTACCATCTGCTGTTTGAATTTTTGTAATTGTTGTATTATCACTTGTAGCTGTTGCTGTTATTGTTACTGGATTCCTTTGTAATTCAGTTGTACTTGGCGTCAATATCATTGATAAAACTGGTTTAGATTTAATAGTAACTGTTATTTTTTGAGTAATTTCATTACCAAGTTCATCTACTGCTGTAAAAGTATAATCTCCAGTTACACTTACAACATAGTTTGCAGTTGCTCCTTCAACCCACTTGCCATCTGGTGTTTGAATTTTTGTAATTTTTGTATTAGTACTTGTTGCTGCCGCCGTTATTGTCACTGGATTTCTTTGTAGTTCAGTTGTACTTGGAGTTAATGTCATTGATAATACTGGATTAACGTATTTGTAATGTGATACTTCAGATACATTACCAACAGTATCAATAGCTGCTACATGTATGTAGCAATCCTCTGTAAATGCTCCATTTATAGAATAGTTTGGAGAAGTAGTTGTAATAATATCTTTAGGAACTGTACTTGGATTTTTATCTACTACTATAGCATATCCTTTTAATCCAGATGTTATAGGTGTAGTTTTAATATCCGATTTCATCTTAGTTCCAGTAGTTTTTCCTGTTGCTTCAACGTAATAATCATATGTAGTACCGTTATCTCTTGAAGAATCAAAAGTGATTTTAGTTTTATTATTAGCTGTATCAACAACAACGCTTGTTATATTTGGTTTAGTAGGTGCATCTAAGTCTTGACCTTTATGATCATCCCAATTTGTTTCTTCTGTTACTTGAGCTAGATAGAATAATGTATTAGCTAAAATTTTTTGTTCATCTGGAGTAGCTTCACCATTGCTGTGTCCTGTTTGGATTTGAGCTGTGTTATTCCAAGTTGTTAAATAGAAATTGTTTGTTCCACCTAATCCATCTGTCGATAATGTCTCCGTTTTACCTGCATATTTTAACCAAACATCTCCATACGCAAATTCAGCTGTAGTATGAGATATTGGAACATTTAATACTGTTCCTACGCTTCCAATATCCCAAGGGTACGAAGTCAATAACCCTTTTTTATTTATCTCAACTTGATTACCAACTACATTACTTGGATAAGTAGTAGCACTTGGGAAATCTACAGCTCCAGTAGGATAATAGTAGTTTCCCTCATAATAACTTCCAATTTTTATATTAACGAAATTTCTAAACTGCCTTGTATTCTGGGCAGAAGAATTACTCCATATTGTATCGTGTCCCCCTAAGTAACCTCTTCCTGATTGAATGAACTGCTTTATTAAATCAGCCCCCTGTTGAGTTATATCTTGGGTTGCGTTTGCGTTCCACGCTCCTATGAATACAACATCATATTTCCAATTTCCACTACTATCCTTAAGATAATCATTTGGGTTTGAGTTAAATGTACTTATATCAACCTGATCGACAGAAATAAGACCTTTACCATAACCATTAGTCTCCATCCATGTTTTCAGGTTATTTCCTAAGCCAGGATATATATTTAAAACTTTAACATTACTCTTAGAAGGTATACTTTGAAATAGTGAATCATTTGATTTTTTAGAATAAAGCATATAAGAATAGTATTGAGCCTTATCAGCCATATTCCAATTAATAGAGATATAATTCCCTTCATTATTTGGTGTTGCAGTTAATGTTGGAATTGTTGGTGTAGTTACAGCTTCAGCATAAGCAACATTAGGACTTACAAAGACTAGAAACATAAACATTGCCACTAGCAATGTAAAAATACGTTTTTTAGTTTTCATTAAATTAACCTCCTAAAATAATAATTATTTTATTTGCTTTTATCTAGAATGTTAATAAAGTAAATCCTTGAACTATAATAATTAATTCAAAAGGATTTACTCTATTTATTTGGTAAGAGTTTTAATTTAGAAATTATAATTAGAAATTATAATTAGGATTTAAAAGCATGAATTTAACTACTTCTGCTAAATCCTCATCATCGATAGCATCATTTAATACTACATCTGCATTGTATTCTGGAAGATCTGCTGGGTCTTCTCCTAAATGTCTTCCTAAGATACCTAAATCAAGAAGAGAGAATTCATCATCAGCATTAACGTCAATTAACTCTTCATCTGCTACATTGATGTTAACTTGTCCACATTCTACATCCTTAAGGTTTTTCTCCATTAAAATACCATCCGATACTCTTCCTTTTGTAACATCTACTAATCCATCTCCTGGTGCTATACCTTTAAACTTTAACTTTAATAATATTGTTTTGGAGTTAACTACATTTAATAAGCCTTTACTTACTAAAATAAATCTCAATTCACCATTTTGAGAACTGCTCTTCATTAACTTTATTCCGTCAACTTGTTCATATCCTAAAAATTGAAGCTTAGTTGTATCATATTTAATTCTAATATCTTCTGCTGCGATTTCTTTAATATTGTCTATAGTTAAATTAGCAGTTACTGTCTCATTTAAGTGTATTCTATTTCTTTCTGGTTCTACATTTAAAACTACCTTAAAAATATTATTAACTTCAACACTTTCAGTAACTTCATAGCCAAGCTCATCTACTGCTGTGAATTTGTAAGTTCCATTGGAACTTACAACATAATCTACAGTTGAACCATCAACCCATTTACCATCTGGTGTTTGGACTTTTATAATTTTAGTATTGGTACTTGTTGCTGTTGCTGAAATAGTCACTGGACCATTTGTGTCAGCAGTTATACTTGGAGTCAATGCTAATGATAATACTGGCTTAGGAATAATATTAGAAATTGTGATACTTTGAGTAATTTGATTACCAAGCTCATCCACTGCAGTGAATTTATAATCTCCATTCTCGTTTACATCATAGTTTGCAGTTGCTCCATCAACCCAATTTCCATCTGGTGTTTGGATTTTTGCAATTGCAATATTAGTACTTGTGGCTACTGCTATTATTGTCACTGGATCTCTTTGAAGCTCTGTTGTACTTGGTGTCAACGTCATTGATAATACTGGATTAGTATATTTGTAATGTGATACTTCCGATACATTACCAACATTGTCCACAGCCGCTACATGTATGTAACAATCTTCTGTAAATGCTCCATTTACAGAATAGCTTGGAGAAGTAGTAGTAATAGTATTTCCAGGAATTGTACTTGGATTTTTATCTACTACTATAGAGTATCCTTTTAATCCACTAGTTATAGTAGTTGATTTTACTTCTGAATTAGTTTTATTACTAGTTATCAACTCTTTTGCTTGGATATAATAATCATATATAGTACCTTTATCTGTTGAAGGCTCAAAGGTTATATTTGTTTTATTTGCAGCTTTATCAACTGCAACCCTTGTTATATTGGGCTTAGTAGGAGAATCTACATCTTGTCCTTTATGATCATCCCATGATGTTTGATTTGTTACTTGAGATAAATAGTATAATGTATTTGCTATTATTCTAGTTTCTGCTTGAGTTATTTGTGGGAAACTGTGGCCACTATTAATGATTGCAGTGTTATTATAAGTATGAAGATAGAAGTTATTTGTTCCTTTTGCTCCTGTTGAAGGTGATATAGTTATTTCTTTGAATGGTATCCCAACAAACCCTA
The DNA here is from genome assembly GCF_000145275.1 of Clostridium cellulovorans 743B. Classification (NCBI taxonomy): domain Bacteria; kingdom Bacillati; phylum Bacillota; class Clostridia; order Eubacteriales; family Clostridiaceae; genus Clostridium; species Clostridium cellulovorans. Next base: position 1,429,884 of record NC_014393.1, on the reverse strand, counting down.
AAGGATTTACAGATGTCATCCAAATATCGCCTTTTCCAAAAACAGAAAGCCCATGTTGATAAGGTATATCAAAGGTATCTCCTATGTTTCCAACTTTAAAAGGATAATTGTTAAGCAATCCACTCTTCCCTAACTGCACTTTAGTTGATGAATTCCAATAACTGGTGCAATCTGCATTAGCAGTGCTTGATGGATCATCTACTTCAAATGATACGGTTGGAAATAAATGTCCATTAGCATCTCTACACGTATACGGTTGAATAATATTGGCTTGAGCACGTCCAAATATTTCAACTCCCAGTTCTTTAGCAAGCTTATTAACACCTCTATCTAATCCCATATATCCTATAGTGTGATGTGAAGTCATAAATCCTCCTCCATCATTAATAAATGTTCTTAAATATTCTATAGCAGTATCATTTGGATACATATTTTGTGGATCTAAATTCCACATACCATAGAATACTGAATCATAATTCCACTTGCCATTAGATTTTGCTAAGTATTTGGATGGATTACTATTAAAACTCGTTAAAGAAACAGATTCTATAGTAATTGTATTTATGTTCTCTTTCGCTAACCATGTTTTGAGGATACCACTATCAGGAATAGAATTTCCATCTAAATCCTTCTCTCCACCAGATAGCCCTGTATTGCTTACAGGATTGGGATAAATATTCAAAGCTTTAACTGTTCCTTTTGCTGGTATAGATTGAAACTCTGCTTCTGTCGATTTCTTTGAATAAATCATATAAGAGTAACTTTTGGATGGATCTGGTGCAGTCCATTTAAGGGATATATAGTTCCCTTCATTATTTGGTGTTGCAGTTAATGTTGGAGTTGCTTGTGTAGTTCCAACTTCAGCATAAGCAACATTAGGACTTACAAAAACTAGAAACATAAACATCGCTACTAGTAATGTACAAATGCGTTTTTTACTTTTCATTGATTTTACCTCCGTTTTTTAATTCTTTTTTCTACAATATTGTAATTTTAAGGTACAATACCTTTTTATTGTATATGTACTATATGGTAAATTCAAGATTTATTAGGTTGTATATTGTAAAAATTTGAATAACATTCCATTAATACTTATCTAAAAAAATGATAATCCCCCTGCAATTCTGCAGAGGGATTACCACCTTTATAATTATTTTATTGACTAGTACTTTTTAATTATTTTCAAACTCATAAAAAACTTCTTTTTCAAAATCCATCCCGTATTCTTTTTTTAGTTTCTTCCTATATGTATCGTAATGCTTTGTAGCAGAAACCTCATCCTTCATCCTTAAATATAATTCAACCACTTCCTTGTTGATTCTCTGATTCAAAGGTTCCATGATAATTCCTTTTCTAAGGCTCTCTAAAGCTTTATTACCTTGCTTATCTTCTTCATATTTCTTAGATAATTGGATTAACATATCCAGATATAGTTCTTGAAAAAAATTACTTTTCTCTTCTGCCCATTCATAATAATTTTCCTTTAAATATCCTCCAGTGCAAATATCAATGATCTTTTCATAATCACTAATACTATTAACACTACTCTTGTCCATTTTATCTACCAAATCCTGAAGCTTCCATAAATCACAGTCAATTCGGCTTTCATCCAATTGATAGCCACCTGCTGAATATTTCACTATATCATTTACTCCTATATTTTGAAAAGCTTTTTTCATATTATAAGTAGTTGTATTTAAATGTGTCATCGCCTTTTCCATTTCAAAAGAATACCAAAGCACGTCCATAATCCTATCACGACTAATTGCTTTTCCTCTGTTATCAATTAAATAAGCAAAAAACTCCTCTGCTTTTTTCGTCCTCCACTTTACTTGTACCCCTTCTTTATTAGTTACAGTAAACTTTCCAAAACACCTTACTTGTATTTCCCACTTATGTACTTCTTCTTTAATATTCGTAATCTTAATTTTAGCCAATGCTTTATTAAGTCTGTCTTTAGTCACTGGCTTTAGCAAATAATCCACAGCATTTACATCAAAAGCATCTACAGCATATTCCATATAAGCTGTTACAAAAATAACTTTGATATTACTATGAGATTGCAGTATATGATTTGCAAAAGTAATACCATTTATTTCTGGCATTTCGATATCAAGAAATATAACGTCAATATCCATAGTCTTAACTGCTTCTAATGCTTCTCTTGCTTTTGTAAATGTCCCCTTAACTTCAACCTTTCCAGTACCACCAAGCATATTAGCCATTCTTCCGATAGCTGGAACTTCATCATCTACTATAATAGCTCTTATCATAATTATTAGCCCCCTCATAATCCTAATAACATCATAAATTTACTATCTGTTCCTTGTATTCTATAGTTTTAAAAACTTCAACTAATAAATTCTAGTATTCCATCATTAAATAATAATAATTTTTTATTTAGCTTTAATTGGATACTTAAATAAAACCATATAAGTTTCATTTTATTACGCATCTTCGTTGTTATGGGTTTCGTAATTTTTTATCTTTTTATAACTATTATAACATTTTTATGTTATATGTTCAGATTATGTTCAGATTACTTTAGTATAATATAATGTAATTGCTTGAAATAATTTAATATTTAACTTTATCTTAAAAATCTATAGACTCCCCTTATCCTTAAGTTATTTGCCAAATTTATTGCCTTATTTCTTTGTGGTAGTAACAAAAATATCTTTAACCATGTTACGGGGATCTATAATGATATAAATTTAGAATTTTATGTGTAACTTAGAACATTTCAATCTAATTTTTAAAAGAGGTGCTAATTATGTATAGTGAATCAACTCAAATTTATTCTGTGCTTAAATGTAAACCAACTCAAGGAGTTCCTTGGAGCTACAAAAATTCTAGCCCTTCCCATAATGTAAGACAAAGTTATCATCACGCTTATCCACACTATCACTTAATCGCAAATACTGATAATAACAAAGAATATACTATTGTAATTAATATAGAATCAAGAGATACTGATTCTCCAATGGTTCTATATTACATTGATGAAAATTATGATAATCCTATTACTTCGAATCTTGTTAATGCCTTCGGAGATAATCATACATCTATTCATCCTGCTGATACTTCATACAAAATTGCTTTAGACTATGTAAAAGAAAATCTCTTTGACCCTTCAAAGATGAGCACAGAAACCTACATAAATGGTAATGAAGATAGTTTAAATAAGATAATCGATGGATATGTACAAAAGGCTATTTCCTCTAATGCTGATGTGTATGCCTTTGGAATGGCCTATACTGATCCAGATGGCAGCAATGGGATACATGAAATCCATATGAATCAAGGAAACGAACCAAATTTCTCAAATGAAGATCATATTTATCAAGATGGTGCTCTTTTTATCCATGACTTATCTACAGATAAATGGACAGCTATGTTCTTTGCATTCCAATCTCAGTCTTTTAATACAGATGGAAATGGTCATAGACTTGATTCTTATTAAACTTAATACATATGGAAATGAGCTTAGGCTGAATTCCTATTAAACAATACATATGGAAATCAGCTTAGACTGAATTCCTATTTTAGAAAACTTACTACCACAAGGAGCTGATTAACTTTTGGATACTATAAGATACTTTGACATAGCATGGCTTTCCAAATTTGATGGACCTGGCACGCGACTAGTAGTGTTTCTTCAAGGCTGCAATGTTAAATGTAAATGGTGTCATTCCCCACATTCTTGGAGAAAATATTCACCTGTTCTTTTAAACAAAGAACGTTGTTCTCTTTGCGGAAACTGCGAGAGTGTCTGCGAAAATGATGTTCACAGAATATCAAATGGAATCCACACTCTTCATATAGAAAACTGTGTTAGCTGTGGAAAATGTATAGAAGCTTGTATGGACTCTTCTTTAAGTTCTAAAAAAGGTCCCTTATTCTTACCTACTATAGAACTTCAGGTATCGAAATTATTCTCACTAATATATCCTCAGTTAAAGCTTTTGAAAAAAATTGGTGGAATCACCCTAAGTGGTGGAGAAGCACTACTTCAACACAAAGCAGCGAGAGAACTTTTAAAATTATGCAAAGAAGAAGGTATTCACACTGCTGTAGAAAGTAGTGGCTTTCTGCCTCTGGAAAACTATAAAAGTGTTTCAGAGTTTGTAGACTATTGGCTTATCGGCATACGAGGTGTAGATAAAACCTCCCCTAAGCTTTCAACGCTACGAGAAAACCTAGAATTTATCACATCTATAAATAAAGAAGTATTAGTTCGCTTCCCTATAATATGTGGATATACAGACTCTGAGGAACAATTAAAAACTACTAAAGAATTAATGAAGGAATTTTCGCTACCTGAGATACATTTACTACCTTACAACGAAAATGCTCCTCATTATTATAATGCCATGGATCTTCCCTTTGGTTTAGAAGGAAACCCTTCCCCATCAGAAGATCAGTTAGAAACCATAAGGAATTACTTTAAAAATTCAAATATAAATGCAAGGCTATAAGGAGAATTATTTTAATGAATATAGTACATACAAACCTATCAAGATACAAATCAACAGAAAGAGTAAAAAAACTCAAAGACCAACTATTTCAACGTGCAATGGGAAACAGAGCTCCGGAATGGTTTAGACAAGAGGAATTAAAAGACATATCTAAGGAACACTCAACTGAGCCTGTAATTATAAGAAGAGCTCATGCCATAAAAGAAATGCTTACCGTCATGACAAATCCTGAAATTTCAAAGCATACTCATAGTTATGAAATAGCTGATGGTGAACTTATAGTCGGCGTACTTCCTATGGCTTCTAATGGTCTTGGAAAAGTATTTCCAAACTATTTAACAGAGGATGAAAAAAGAGCTGCAACAATCACTAATAGAACAGAGCTTTCTCTTCTAGGACACAATACAGTTAATTATGAAAGACTTCTAAAAGGCGGAATTAGAGAAATCCTTGAAGATTGTGATAGATACTTAGAAGAACTTAAGCATAAGGAAAATAAATTCAAACAATATTCGATAGATTTTTATACTGCAGTTAAAATGAGTTTAGAAGCAGTAGTTGAATATGCTAAGGAGTTTTCAAAATTAGCAACAGAAAAAGCAGCTTATGAAAAAGATCCAATAAGGCAAGCTGAACTTTTAGATATAGCAAGAATTTGCAAAAAAATTCCTATGGAAAAGCCTGATACCTTCCATGAAGCACTCCAAAGTATCTATTTTTATCATGTAGCACTGCACAGTAGCTTAGATTTACTTTCTTTGGGAAGACTTGACCAAGTATTAAATAAATTTTTATATGAACATGAAACAGACATAGAAAACGCAATAGAGCTTATGGAGTGTTTTATCATAAAGTGTGCAAGCAGACTAAATCTTACTACAGAGTTTCTTCTTGAACAAGATCATATGGATTACAACGCTGCCTTAGGAACACATCCTTATTACCTTGATCAAAGAGCAGGCTTAAATAATTTCCTTCAAAATATCATTGTCGGCGGTAAAACTCCAAGTGGTGACGATGCTACTAATCTTTGCACATATGTTATTCTTCAAGCTTTTGAAAACATAAATCTTTCAACGCCAGGAATCTATGTTAGACTTGGAAGTTATAGTTCACCAAGATTAGTCCAAGCAGTAGCAAGATCTTTAAAAGCTACAAAAAACATCCCAGCTATATTGAATGATGATGTAATGATTCCAGCTATAAAAAGTGCTTTCACAGAAAAACATATTTATGGTACTAGAGATGCCTTTGGTAATGAGGTACCTATAGAAAGAATCAATGAATATCAAAGCCTTGCAAATGACTATTGTGTTGACGGTTGCTGGGAACCTATATTAAACGGTGAAAGTGATTGGACCTTTGGAATGATAAACGGCATGACTGTTTTAGAATGTTCTTTAAACAAAGGTGCTACCTTAGATACAAACCCTGGTGTATTAAGAGGAGGAAAACTAAGTTTCTCTTCTGGAGATCTTACTAGCTATGAAGATTTAAAAGCTTCATTAAAAGGGCATATAGAATTTTTCGTAGACCAATCAATGATGAGTTTATATCAATGCTACTTAATGGATGAATTTGTTAATCCAACACCTCTTTTCTCAGCGTTACTTGGAACTTGTATGGCTAAAGGAAGAGATAAATCCTTTGGTGGTACTAAATATAGCATAGGAGGTAATATTTTAATTGGTGTACCTAACATGGCGAATACAATATGTGCCATAAAGAAATGGGTATTTGATAAAGGTTATTTCCTACTAGGTGATGTTTTAGATGCTATGAGATGGAATTTCAAGTCTGAAAACTCAATAATCCAAGAAAAATATAATCAAATAAAGAAATGCTTTAGATATGAAAGTGAAAAGTTTGGTAACGACGATCCAGAAATTAATGAAGTAACTAAGATGATTTTAGATTACTATTATGAAGCAGTAATGTCATCAAAAGCTTTCGCAGATATGATATTCCTAAAAAAACCTGAACCTGCCGAAGAAATGAAAGTAAGAAAATTAAGAACTGTTGCAGGCTACTATGGCCCAGCACTTCAAGAATTATTCGGCGAAGATTTCAATATAAGATTTACTGCTGGTTTAGGAACCTTTGAACAATATCCACAACAAGGTATGGGCATAGCAGCTTGTGCAGACAGAGATCGTAATGACCCATTAGCTCCAAACTTTAGCCCAGTACCTGGTACAGCGAAAAACGGGATAGGTCATGTAATTTCTACATTCAAGGGTCTTAAATTACATAGATTTGCTGCTGGTGTAATGACAGATTTATCTTTAGCAGAGGAATATAATGATGATGAAATATTAACCTCCGTAGTTGAGCAATTCATAGAAGATAAGGGGGGTATGTTAACCTTATCCTTAAGTGACAGTAGACTATATGAAAAAATTTATGATTTATCTCTTTTAGCGAATGCTGGCGACAAAAATGCTAGAGAAGAACTGAAAAAATATGCTCATATAAATGTTAGAGTCGGCGGATGGCAAGCTCCTTTTATAACAATGACTTTAGATCAACAGAAGAATTATATAAAAAGAGCTCTTCCATTTACTTCTGTGGAATAATCATAACAAATGATAATTCTAATCTGTAGCTTTTATTATGATCTCTTTAAAAAAATAAAAATAGGTAATTTTAAGCTGTAACCCTTATCATTAATCTTGAACCTATAAAGCTTACCACAAAGTAAACGAATAAAGTAACAAGGGATAAATCATTTGAACTCTAGGTATAGATGCTTGTATTAAAGATAAGAGTTTTTATAAGCTATCAATAATCATAAGTATATATGAATCATGTACAAGATTATTAGCAAGCTCATATAATTAAAAATATAAAATTTGAGTCCTAAAGAGAGAAGGAGCTCAAGAAAAAATCACCTTTATGTATAAATAGAGAAAAATCATAAAGATAGGTAAAGTTAGATATTTGACATTGAGAAAACAAGAGAGAAAAAATAGATAGATAACTAAAACTAGCCGATAAAATATATGTTTAAGCAGTTACCTGAGTTCAAATGGTCTATGAAACTCCAATTTCCAAGAACTTAAAAAAGCATTAAATTGAAGGGCTGAAACAAAGATTTTAAAAACACTTTGTTTCAGCCCCATTTTATATTAAATTTAAAGAAGAGAGCTTATTTATCCTATCTTGGGAAGGCAGTTATTTGCCCTAATATATATTTCTTAAATATTGCTAAATCTATAGCATTTAGCTTACCATCTCCATTTACATCCCAAGTATTCATGTTAGGTGTTTCAGTAGATGAGCCAAGTAAATATGCTTTTAGCTTAGCATAATCTAAAGCATTTATCTTACCATCCTTATTTATATCTCCAACAATAGCTGTAGGAGTTGAGCCTCCAATAGCTTTTATATAAGCGGCTAAAGAAGCCTCTGAAGAATTTATTGTCCAATTTGTTTCTTTGTTCTCATTAAACCACATTACAGAAAATATTTTGTCATAGAAAGTTTTAATTGTATTATAGGTATCTGTAATCCATTGTGCTTTATCTCCGCCTTTTTCTGCTGAAGACATTTCTGCTATAAAAATTGGCTTATTAACTGGCTTTAAAGCATTATAGGCAGATGAGAATATTTGATCAAAGCTTTGCCAAGTACTTCCCCAGGATTGTGTAGTTCCCCAATTGTAACCATCTATTGAGTTATAATCTACATAGGCATCCCCTGGATAATGACCCATAAAACTAGCACCTTGTCCAACATTGCTACAGTTTACGTTAAATACAAACTTAACATTAGTAGCTCCTTCTGCTCTAAAAATATCAACAATATGTCTATAAGCTGCAATATAGCTTTCATTTGTATTAACTTTACTATCACCAATACCCCATGGATACCAATTTCCATTTGCTTCATGTAATGGTCTTAGCCATAGTTCTTTACCATAAGCCTTCATGTCATCAGCCATTTTCTTTATGTAACTATCAGCAGCACCATCTTTTATTTGTACGGTATTGTACTGCCATGGTTCCCAAGTGATCATAAATATAGAACCATTTGCATAAGTTGCATCAGCACAAGATCTAACACCATCAAAATTTGTTTTCCAATCAATAAAAGTTTGTATATAATCTAGATTTCTTTGTTGTAATGCTTCTAAAGTATCAATATTACTTGCTGTTGGCTGTGAGCCTGGCCAAGCACCAATTTTCAGTTCTGCTGCATTAGCATAGGCTGCTTGACTTATTCCTAAAGATGAAACTGCCAAAGCAAAGATTAATGGTTTGATAAATAATTTTTTCTTAACCATTGAGATTTCCCCCTAACACTCTTAGGTATTTATAAAATAATTATCCTAAAATCTTCTTTTTCAATAAAGCTAAATCAATTGCATTAATCGCTGAATCGCCATTAAGATTTGCGTTATCCTTATTTATAGCTACATTATTTCCTAATAAATGACTCTTTAATACTGCAAGATCTATAGCATTAACCTTACCATCACCATTAACATCACCAGCTAAAGGTATTGGTTTCACTTGTTGTGGTTTCCATATCTTAAAGTTACCACTACACTCTAATAATCCTAACAGATATAATGAGCCGTTAAAGTAACGCCATGTACCAGTAGGTGCATAAGTATTCCATAATTCATTAACAAATTCAGTAGCATGACTGTTTGTAGCTGCTAAACTTCCTACAGCATTCATTGCTACTACCCCTACAGAATGGTCAACGCCTACTTTTGTACCACTTACAGTATACTTATCAACATAACTGCTAAGTCCTTGGCTATAGAAGAAGTTCTGAAGATTATTTGCAAAGGTTTGTTGCCATGGATCTTTTCCCCACCAAGCGTAATCTACTGAACTATTTGCGATTGTACGCCAAGCATCATAGCTGTAGTTTCCACGTCCTGAAATCCATGACACTTCCTTTGGTGATCCATCAAAGTTAGCATATTCTGGACTAAGTCCTGTAGTTGGGTGCACTGTTTTCTTAAAAAATTCTCTACTAGTTTTTGCTATAGTAGCCCATCTATCATTATCTTTATCAGCCCATAAAGCCCAAAGGTCATAAAAGGCTGGTAAATGATATGATGGATCTGTAAATGTTGCTACATCCGGAATAGGACAAAATACTATTTGATTATTTGTAGAATTAAAAAAGTTTACGCCTACCCCATCATCAGCTTGGTGTAGCATCGCATCCATTATTCCTTGAGCCTCAGCTTTATAATTAAATATACCTGAACCATTTCCCCAACGGTTTGCTGCAAAAAGTAGAGACATTACAAAGTATTCTTCTCCATCTGGAGCTGGTGTATTGTCTAATATTTTACCATTTGTATCACACTGCCAAGCAAAGTAACCTTTAAATTGTCCATCTGGATGATACATATAGGTTCTTGCCCACTTCCATATCCTATCAAACTCATCTTTTTTATCTAACTGAACAGCAATCATCATACCATATGACATAGCTTCAGTTCTTACATCGTTGTTTCCTATATCTTTTATGTATCCCATGTCAGTTCCCACAGGATAATATATCCTTTGATCGTCATTTCCATAGAAGTATTGATTAAACATCTTGTTAATCTTTTCGTCTACCTGTGCTTGTGTTTTTCCTGATTCAACAAATAAATTTCTATATGTATTTGTATAATATGCACCATTAGTTGCAGTATCTGCTGCATAGGCACTTATCGATGAAATACTGCTTACTGCTATACTTGCAATGGCTAGTGTTGCTCCTATCTTTTTCATATCCTTCTTTACCCCCGTTTTCTTAATCTTAATCATCCATAATAATCTTGATAAAATTTGATTTTTAACTTACTTATGTATAGATTAACAAATATGATAGAATCTCCGATCTTTTATGCAATATTCTTTGCATCGTTTCTATTGCAATCCCCCTCATCATAGTTGCTACTTAGTATAATTACTCAAATTATACTTTTTATAAACGCGTGTTTATTTTAAAGCAAATTAATTCTATCTATGTTCCAGTGTAAAGTAGCGATAAAATATATTCTTTACAAGATATGTCTATAAATTTTAGTTTAAGCATACCTCTTATAAATAAACAACACATATATATTTTAGCCTTGTTTATATATTTTAGCCTTGTTTATATATTTAAAGTTGTGGCTATATGTTAAATTAATGCAAATGATGAAATCTTAAGTTTGCTATAGACTTTTTGCATTAATTCAACTACTAACCAAGTTTTGCGCTGATCTTTCAGAAAAAGTTTATCTAAGAAAACTAATAACTGCGTTGCTTTTTATATAGAACCTTTTAATTCAATACAAGATTTTCTTTTTATAAGTTCCACAGGCACTATATAATTTGCTGAAAAATTTATATTATTTTCAGTTAAATTAACAATCGCCTTTACAGCAACTGCAGCCATCTCCGCAAATGTAATTTTTATAGTTGTCAATGGTACAGTTAAATACTTAGCAACTTCGATGTCATCAAAGCCCACTATTGAAATATCTTCTGGAACTTTTAATCCAATTTCATCTATAGCCTTTAATGCTCCAATTGCCATATTGTCATTACTTACAAATATAGCTGACGGCTGTGTCTTTGCAAGTAACTTTTTAGCTGCTATATATCCACCTTGTTCTGTAAAATCTGATTTAACAATTAAACTATTTACAATAGGAATATTGGCATCTATTAGTGCTTGCTTATATCCTTTAACTCTTTCAACAGATGAAATTTTTTCTTTTTCGCCAGTGATATGAGCAATGCTTTTATGATTAAGATCAATTAAGTATTTTGTTGCTCTATAAGCTCCACTATAATTATCAGCATTTACAATTATGCATTTATTATAGATACTTTCATCTGATTTAACAGATTGATCTACTAATGCAACTTTGTACCCTGCACTTATTATTTCTCTAATTATTGGATCATCGTTATTTTGTCCAATAAATATTCCTGCCGCAATTGTATTATCATAAAAAGTTTCTTTGACCTCTTTATATAGACTTGGCTTATTAACTAAAAATACAAGCACTTTATATCCTAGTATACTAGCAGTTTCAACTACTGAGCTTGTAAATTCGAGAAAATATTGGCATGCTGTAATTCTTTTTCCTTTATCATCAATTTCTGGTCTCATATCAATAATAAATAGCCCAATAATTCTATTTTGGGCCCCTGCAAGCATTCTAGCAGATGCATGTGGTACATAATTATATTCCTCTATTACCTTTAATACTTTTTGCCTAGTCTCATCTGGAACATTAGGATAATTATTAATTACTCTTGAAACAGTGCTCCTTGAAACCCCTGCAAGTTTTGCTATGTCATTACTATTCATCAAAGCTCACCTTCTTATTTTTGTAAACGCGTGTTTATATTGTAATATTACATTATTTTTTACGATTTTTCAATACTTTCCTTCTAAAATAGATAATTGTTTTCTAGCTTAGACAAAAATGCTTATCACTTTTATATACCCCTTTTAAAATAATATCTATGAGGATGACCTTGTATTTATAGCACCATCTCATAAGTTATAGAATATACTCTTAAAATTAAAATAATATAGCCGAGGATAGCTCCTCGGCCTTCATTTGTAATTAATTCTATGGTTACTTTAGAATGATATATTATTTACCTGCTCCAGCATTATTAACAATTTCTTGCGCAATAGTTTTATAGTTGCTTACTGTTACTACTTTTGGAACATAACTATATCCTGGTTTTGCAGTTGTATCATATGCTGGCTTGCTTGCACCAAGAACTTGAGTTGGGTATACATTACCATTTAAGATACTTCCTGCTTCTTGGAAGTAATATGTAGGTGTACCTGTATTCATACTTCTCATTACAGTAGTTTTGTTATTAGCCATATCTGTTGGATTTAGATTAAATATGTTGCCTTCTGAATATAATGTACTCTTTAATCCCATTCCAAAAACATAAGCAATAGAATCTTGTCCAGTTGCTTCATAATAATTATTTAAAGCATGAACATGTCCAAATCTTACTCTTGGTAATCTTTCATGAGTATTTGTATAATAATTTTCATAGAAAGTTACATGTAACTTTCCACCATCTTTACTTTCTGCTTTATCTGAAGATCCTAAAAGATCAACTTTTAAATGATCCTTAAAAAGACAATGAGATATAGATACATTATCTGCTCCAGCTTTAACGTCTAATAATCCATCATGGTGTATTGGAGTATTTTTATCTGTACAGCCTTTAGCTTTTTCAGGATTTTTTCCATCAGAAAAAGTACAGTGATCTATCCAAACATTTGTAGCCCCTTCTACACACATATTATCAAGTTCTGTGTTCCATTCATTACTGCTCCATATTGGGAAGAAGTCGTAAGCATCTTCAAAGCTTATATTCTTAATTACAACATTATTTGTTCCAGTACCAAGTTTTATTCCACCACCAGATAGTGTTACACCACCATCTTTACCTATAAGCGTTGTGTTTGATTTTACTCTTACAATAACATCGCTAGCCATATCAGAACCACTTTTCCATGGCATAGTTTTTGGGTCTGAAACTCCTGGAATATATTCTTTACCTGTAGAATCACTACAAAGATTAATATCCTTTTGTATAACTATTATTTTTGGTGCATCAGTTATTACTGTTCCTTTAGCATCTTTTATCTTAGCTGATATTGCAGCTAATAATTCTTTCTTTGTGTTTACATAGAAAATATTCTTTGTATCTCCACCACCAGTAGCATTTGCACCATAACCAATAGCTTTCTCCCCGCTAACTGCTGCATTTACATTTTGAGTTGTCGTAACGTTTCCAACTATTGCGCCACTAAGCACAAGAGTCGCAATCATAGTACTTAAAATCTTTTTACTTTTTAACATTTTTTCATTCCCCCTAGATAATATACTTTATGTAAATATATTCTTGTATAATTTTATATTAATATACTTTTTTTAATATGTAAAGTGAATTTTGTATACAAGTGAAAACATTTCAACAACGACCTTAGGCTATTTTAATCGCAGTTATACAAATATGTTTCTAATCCCTAATATCCTTTTGAAATTAATTTAGTTTCAATGGTTCTCTTTTATTTTAAGATATGTTTTAAGCCTATATTAAAATGTGATATAAATTTTACCATATGCTATAATTTAGTATACAATTATAAACTATTACGCATCAAAACTGCTATTATTAACTAAAACATATAAGTGGGGAAAGTATTTGTTTAGTACAGTAATAACGGCTTTTATTTCATTTGTAAGTACAAATATTGATGATATATTTGTACTCATGCTGTTTTTCTCACAAGTAAATAGTATTATGAATACACGTCATATCATTATTGGACAGTATTTAGGAATAGGAGCTTTAACAGCAATAAGTATAGTGGGAGCTTTAGGTATATCAGTAATTCCCCATGAATATGTAGGCTTACTTGGATTAGTTCCTATATATTTAGGCATAAAAGCATATACTGACTATAAAAAAGAAAGTAAGGACAATAAAAATCCAGAAAATCAGAACGGTGAGAATAATAAATTAGAAGAAACTACTGATATAAAGGAAAATAGTATAATAACTTTTATCAAAAACTTTATTAATCCAAGTGTTTTTAAAGTAGCCAGTATAACTTTTGCTAACGGTGGAGATAACATTGGAATTTATATACCTCTTTTTACAAGTATGAATTTAATAGGTATTTTTGTAACTGTAGTAATGTTTATATTTCTTACAGCACTATGGTGTTTTATTGGTAAAAGCTTAGCAGAATATCCTTTTGTTCAGAGAAATATCGAAAAATACAATCACATCTTCATTCCAATAATATTTATAGGGTTAGGACTTTTTATTCTACTAGAAAATGGTACAATAACTTTTATTTATAAGAGTATATTTTGAGATTATATATAATATTCTTTTAAAGTGTATTTATGGAAGTAGAAATGATATGCTCTATCTCCCAAGTAGCACGTTTTTATATTTACGTTGTCTACTTTAAATGGATTATATAAAGCGTAGCTGCTTCCGTTTTTAGGTACAAAACGGGAAAACCTCATAATAAGTAACATTAAAAACAACACTAATATTCGCATATATTAGTGCTGTCTTTATCATGTTTTTATTCGCTATTAAAGAAAGATACAACAAAATTGAATATAAAATTATAAACAACTAAACTTAAACCTTAGTTTTCTTTCCTTAAGTCATCAGCTATTATCCCAAAATTAACTTTTCTCATTGATAATAGACTCCATATAGCAGTTATTAATATAGAGCTAACTGCAGCCACTATAATATCTTTCCATGGCATAGTCCATGGAATCTCTGAAACTCCTGCCAGTATTTTAAACACTATATAGTAGACAATAGTTCCTATGATAGTTCCGTATAATGCAGATACTAAGCCATACAACAACCCCTCTAACAATATCATTTTCCTAATAGCCTCCTGGGTCATTCCTATTGCCTTAAGTACTGCAAATTCCTTAATTCTCAATATTAAGTTGGTACTTATAGTGTTTGAGATATTTAAGCATCCAATAAACGCTACTACAAATATAAAGCCATAAAGCAAAATACTTAATATCATCTTTGTATCCTTATTTTCCTTGCTAGCTTTCTCATTATCAGTATATCCATAAGCCGCATTATTTCTTTGCATTTCCTTAAAATACTCAGTGATTTCAGTGTGTGAAACCTCGGGCTTAGCTACAACAAATATATGTGAAATATTATCCTTGCCTGTAACATCTTTATACACCTCAGGGGTTGTTATCATTATTAGTCCTGCATTCTCATTATATTTATCAGTTAAAATACTTTTATCAGCTATACCAACTATTTTAACCTTTTTATACTTATTATCTCCTGCACTTTCAATCTTTATTTCTATTTCGTCTCCAACTTTATAATTGGTCACATCGGTTACGACACTGTTACCTTTTTCTCCATATATTTTAGATGTGTTTACTAGAACAACTCCCTTTTCTTTATTTAAAACATCCTTATCAGTAGTACCAACACTAAGATTTTTCTTTAGTTCCTCTAGACCTTCATCCCCATAAGATACAAAACTATTTCCTCCAATCCTATAAGCATTTCCTTCCTTCACAACAAAATTATCTTTTCTAAGTTCATAATATTTGTGGGTAACTTTTTCCGTTGGCAGCAGTATCGTTGAATCAGATATATAAAGGGGATAAGATTTTTCCACTGAATTAAAATTTTTAATATTTAAATATATTGATTTATCTATACCATTTGATTGCTGATTATCGTAAAACCCATAAGTATTATAGAAATGATACGTATAGCTTTTACCTACCTCTGCCAATCCAGTTTTGAAGGCATAGCCCATTATTCCAGACGTAACAATATATAAAACTATACTGATTATCATTGAAAAAACAGTTATCCTAAACCTGGTTTTGTTCCTTCTTATATTTCTGTTTGCAAATTGCCCTTCTATACCAAATATATATTTTACAAATAATGATTTTTTGATTTTCTTTATTTTTTCAACCTTTGTACTACCTGAATTTTTTACAGCTTCAAGAGGTGAAACCTTAGCTGCCTGATTAGCTGGTCCAACTGCTGAAATGAAAACAGTAAAAACTCCAAGGATACCACTTAGTATAATAACTAAAGGCGAAATCACCATTCTAATATCATAAAAAGATCCTAAACTAAGAAAGCCAATAATATAAAATATAAACTTCATTACTAGAGTTCCTAAACTGAGACCAATAGGAATACCAATTGCACTTAGGAAGAACGCTTCTTTATATACAATTTTTCTTATCTGCTTTTCTGAAGCTCCAACACATCTTAAGGTTCCATATTGTGAAATCCTCTCAAGAACTGAAATATTAAAAGAATTATAAATTATAGCTATAGTACAAATAACAATTAATGCAAATGCAATTATAAAGCCCCAGAACATACTAGAATTTACGCCTTCATATATACTCTTCCCATATAGACTTAACAGACTATTATTATATTGAATATTAAAATCATTAGTTCCAAAATTAGGGGCCTCCAGTTTTCCTGCTTTTTCACTGGTAACATCAGAAATATTAATACCTGCAGCTATTTTTTCAGCTTTCATTTCTATATTATTCATTGATTTCATTTGTAAATATAAGAAATATTTTTTATCATCACTTATACTCTTGTAATCATCAAAGGTTATAGCCTTAGCAATAAATGCATCTGATTGAAATATTCCTTTATTCTCTAAAAAGCCTACAACAGTATATTCTTTTTCAGCCTCAACTTGGAATCTTTCTTCAGCGCTCCAATCGACATCACCAAGTGTATTAACGGCAATTTCTTTACCATTCTCTGTGTTTATCCTTTTTCCAACAGTTAATTTTATTTTACTTCCGATTTGCGGTTTGTTTTCCATGTATTCTAAAATCCACTGATCTAATGCTATCTCCCTTGAGTTTTCGGGTAATCTTCCATATTTGGCTTCTACTTTAAGCATAGCCATTGCATTTTTATCATAGCCTTTAATATTTAAATACCTATAAGGTGCCGCCCATCTGTTCTCTGACATTTCTTTTTCGCTGGTTTTATTAATTATTGCAAAATTTTCTCGGCTTATAATACCATAGTTTAGAACTTCAAAATTATTCATTACTTTATTTGCAGCATTTCCAGAGATTCCATTAAACGCCACATGGTAATCTCCATATTCCTGCTTGGTTTCTCTAATCATTTTATCTCTTATGCTTACGGCTAAAGTTCCCACTGATGTAATTAATGTAACTGAGAGGATGATACCAATTATACTAAGTAAGGTTCTACTCTTTTGGAACTTAAGATACTTTTTCGTGATTTCTGAATAATTCTTCATCCTCTCATCACCTCATTTTTCACAACACAGCCATCATCAATTGTTATTACCCTATCTGCTACAGCCGCTATTTTTAAATCGTGTGTTATTACAATCAAGGTTTGATGATACTTTTTAACAGAGTACTGAAGAAGCTCTATTATTTCCTTGCTATTTTTGCTGTCTAAGTTTCCTGTAGGCTCATCGGCAAGAATTATTGAAGGCTTATAAACCATAGCCCTTCCTATAGAAACTCTTTGTTGTTGTCCTCCAGATAATTCTGACGGAAGATGATTTCTTCTATCCTGAAGGCCTAAAATAGTAAGTAGCTCCTCAAAATACTTTTCATCTGCAGTTCTATTGTCTAAAAGCAAAGGCATTACCATATTTTCCTCTGCAGTTAATACTGGAATCAGATTATAGGATTGAAATATAAACCCAACCTTACGTCTTCTAAAAACAGCAAGTTCCTTCTCACCTAAGGTATATATATCAGAACCATCAACAATTACACTTCCACTGGTAGGTTTATCGATACCTCCAAGGAGATGAAGCAAAGTACTCTTTCCCGAACCACTTGCTCCAACTATTGCAACAAACTCACCTTGATTAACTGAAATATTAATATTTTTAAGGGCCTCTACTTTTAGATCACCACTACCATAGCTCTTACACAAATCTTTAGTCTTTAAAATTTCCATTACTATTTCCTCCTAACATATAGTTTAAAAGTTACTATACATTAATAATAGCTAATGAACCTTACTATAAGATGAATTGCTTCCTTACTATTTTGTAAGATTACTTTTTTCTAAATGATACCTTTTAGAAAGGTTATCACAAACTCCGTCCCTTCACCTTTTACACTATTAACCGAAATACTGCCCCCTTGCTTTTCTATAATAAGCCTTGATAGTGAAAGACCTATACCTACACTTTTTGCCTTAGCTGAATTATTCCCACTATAGAATCTTTCAAATACATGTGGAAGATCTTTTGGGTCTATACCTTCCCCAGTATCTCTTATTACTATTCTGTTAAATAAAGGTGTTTCTTTTAACTCAATATCAATCTTGCCACCTATACCTGTATGCTCAACACAATTTTTTATAATATTGGCTAAAGCTTCTTCTAACCATTCTTCATCTCCGTAAAGAAACATATTATCTTCACTGTTAATCTTTATTTCTTGATTTTTTTCTTTCCACAAATCTCTTAAATAATTTACTGACGCTTGAACTGGCGCTGATAATTGTATTTTTTCGTATCGAAAGTCTATAGCATCTGCCTCAAGCCTTGCCATTTTAAGAAGATTTTCAACAAGCCATTCAATTCTGTCTAGCTGTGCTTTACTCCTATTCAAAAACTCCATCCTAATTTCTTCCCCCATATCTTTATCTTGAAGCAAATTGTCATTTAATATTACAAGAGAAGCAAGAGGAGTTTTTAATTGATGGGATATATCTGAAATAATGTTTTTTAATAAAACTTTATCTTCCTTTAGTTTTTCAAGATTTAATTTTAATCTTTCAGCCATAACATCAAAACTATGGCTTAACTTTCCAAACTCACCTTCCAAATTTTCTTTTCGTATTATACTAAAGTCTCCTTCCACAACCTTATCTGCAGAAAAAGCAATTGTTCTTACTTTTTTAAATATTCTACTATATTCAAAAAACAATAATAGTACTATTGGAATAAGGTAAATAAGTGCTAACAAAACTATCTTAATAGGTATATTTATAAATGAATCCTTATACATTGTTTGATGTGAAAGTGGCATATTCTTTTCATAACCAAAGTCTTTTAAAACTTGTCTTCCATTATCTATTTCCTCTTTATCAGCTCCCTTTGTTATATAACCTGCAATATTATCCTCCATTTGCGGATATTCTGAAAGTATATGCCCTACTAATGCAGCATTTTCATCTATTATTTTATTATTCAAAGAAACTAATCCAGTGTTTACTACAAAAAATAGTAATATTGCTAAAAGCAATTGTAATAAAACCATTTTTATTACAACTGATTTTAACTCAGGATTTTTTAAAATACCCTCCATGATAAAGCCTCCACAATTACAAAGATTTGTTTTAATAGTTAACTTTAGAATTCCACTTGTACCCGACTCCCCTTACGGTAAGAATATGTACAGGAGCCGAAGCGTCATCCTCAATTTTTTCTCTTAATCTTCTAATATATACTGATAGAGTATTATCATCGATAAATTCTCCGTCTATATCCCACAACTTTTCTAAAATAGTGTTTCTGCTTAATATTTGCTCTGAATGCTCAATTAAAGTTAAAAGAAGTCTATATTCAACAGCAGTTAATATGATTTCCTTACCTGCTTTTTTTACTTTTCCCTTAAGCACATTAATCTCTATATTCCCTGATTTAATAATATTTGCATAGTCCACGGCCTTGCCATTTCTTCTCATTACTGCATTGATTCTTGATATTAACTCTTTTATCCTAACAGGTTTAGAAATATAGTCATCTGCACCTAAATCAAGGCCCATTACTACATTTGCTTCATCATTACAAGAAGTTAAAAATATAATAGCCATTGTGGAATTGCTTCTTATTTCCCTGCAAAATTCATATCCATTTCCATCAGGTAATGTTACATCTAACAGTACAATATCTAATTTCTCCGTTTCAAAAGCTTTTCTAGCTTTAGCTAAATTATCGGCTAATATAACATCGAAACCTTCATTTTTTAATGTATATTCTATTCCAAATGCCAAGGTACTATCATCCTCTACTAATAAAACCTTGCTCATATAAATCACTCCTCATGTTTACATCTTTTAATCCCATTTTTAAACTCCATAATACAGTATCTCATATTTTACTAATTGTATTATAAATTAATTTAATCTATTGTACTAGTTAAATACCTCTACAATACTTCCAAATAGAAAAACGCTCATATTTTACAACATAATACAATATAACTTTACACAATGAATTTATCCCTCTACAAGTTTAGACATAGTTTTTCATACCTTTTAACCCATTTAATGGAGAAAAATTTATAAAACTTAAATAGTCTTGTATTTTTATACAAATTTTAATTGAACCCACAAATTTCCCTTGATATAATTTACTTGTAAAAGGAGGGGGTACATATGAAAAAATTAGCTTTATTCACTGGAGCTGCACTTATATCAGTAGTAGCATTTACATCTCTATCAAACACAAGCACTTCCACAACAAGTTCTATTGGAAGACTTGAGTCCATTGGGAGATTGGAGTCTATCGGAAGACTTGAATCCATTGGCAGATTAGAATCTATCGGAAGACTTGAATCCATTGGCAGATTAGAATCTATCGGAAGACTTGAATCCATTGGTAGATTAGAATCTATCGGAAGACTCGAATCCATTGGTAGATTAGAATCTATCGGAAGACTTGAATCCATTGGTAGATTAGAATCTATCGGAAGACTTGAATCCATTGGCAGATTAGAATCTATCGGAAGGCTTGAATCCATTGGCAGATTAGAATCTATCGGAGCAATTGATGGACAATAGGTTTAAATTTTTTATATTTTTTTAAAGCTATATTGTACAATGCTAGTTCTACATTAAATCCGTATACTTTTGATATAATCAATGTGTATTTTTAATTGGAACACATATAATTGTTATGTATAGATTAAAGGTTATATAAAGCTATTTCACTTTATATAACCTCTTTTTTGCTAATCTTTTTCTTATATAAGTTCCATTAATGAAACTTCATTAAAATCCTAAAGATATATTAAAAACAATATAACCTTGAAGATTTTTTATAAAAATTTATATATAGTATTATATTTTTATAACATGATTTTATATTTTTGTACGATAACATGTTATTTCTTAAGTACTTCTAAAGCCCTTTGCAATATTACGTCAGTGTTATCTTTTATCTCATCCTTTAGCTCAATATTTGGTGTAACACCGATAAGATTATAGGAATTCATTTTAGCGGAATACCAAGCACCGTCAGTTAACTCCATTAAAGCTCCGTCGGATAAAGGATATGTTGAATTTATAGTTCCTTTTCCATATGTCTTCTCTCCTATTAAAATCCCTCTTTCATTTTCTTGTATAGCGGAAGCACTGACCTCACCTGCAGACATAGTGGAGCTATTAACAAGTACTACAATTGGCACAAACTTATCTACTATTGTTTTTTCAGAATCAGCAGCATAAGTTGCTCCTTTCCTATCTTTATATTCAGTAGTGATTATGTTTCCACTACTTAGAAAATAATTTATTATTGTTACAGCTGTATTTAACTCCCCACCAGAATTATCTCTCAAATCCCATATGATTCCCTTAGGGTTTCTCTCCTTAATTTCTTGTAAACTTTCTTTCATTAATTCTGCTGCGTTCAAATTAAAGGAACTTAACTTTATATAACCTATGTTTTCATGGATCATTTTTGCCTCAAGTAGCTGAAATTGAACTCTATTAACTTGAAAATCTAAATTTTCGCCGTCTCTTTCTATTACTAATTTCACAGCAGTATTTTTAGGACCGATTATTCTATAGGCATTTTCAGAATATGTAGAATCCTTTCGCACTTTCCACCCATCAATTTCTACTATTTTATCTCCTTCAAGAATCCCAGCTTTTTCTGCTGGCCCGCCATTTCTTACTCCTTTAACAACAAAAGAACCATCTTCCATATCACTAGAAATCCCTATGACTCCATAATTTCCGTCCATATATTGTAGGTATCTATCTGCTATTTCTGGTGTTAGAAGATTCGCTCTCTTATCTCCTAAATTATAAAGCATTCCTCTTACTGCTAAATACTTCAAATCCATCTGAGGCATGTCCCCATAATACTTACTTTCAATAAGTCTTTTTGCTTCATTAATATATTTTATATCTGAACCAATCATATAATCACGAACCTTAAATCCAATAAAAAACCAAGCAAAAACTATGCATATTGCTGTTATAGGTTTTAAAATTTTCTTATAATTCTTCATATGTATGTTCCCCTCTTTTAGCAAATTGCTTATAAATGCTTTCCCAATAATATTTGTTATGTTAATTAAAGCTTTTTTCAAGTTTTTTTCAAGCTTTTCATTACATAATATAAATTTAGAATCAATTTTGAAACATCTGTTAAATTCCCTTTAACATTTTTCCTTAAATATACATTCCATTATCGATACTTGATCAAAATCCTATTGACATATTGAAAAATCAACATAGCATATGAAGATTCTTTACCTAAATTTATACATAAGTTTAGAATACTAACTTTTTTATAACATATCAATATAAATTTACCTTCATAATAAATTTTCCTTAATATAGTACATCAACGTTTATTTTAAAATTGAAACTTGCCTATAATTATATTTGTACAATTGTCTATAATGGGCATACTATTTGTGAAAATATTTATCCGTAAGAAAGTTTTAGAGGTGATAACCATGAATAGTAACCCTGAATTATTAACTCATGTAAAGAAAGTTAATAAAATTGTTTCATATATACTGATTTTCTTTGCTCTCACATCCCTTATAATGACTATATTATTGAAAAAGCCTATACCACTATTAGGAAATATCTCTATCTTTTTAGGCGCCGCTTTATCTATAGCATTTTTTAAAAAGCAGGGATTTGAAAAAAAAGTTATGTATATTGCAACACTAGCTTTTACAATTTATGCGCTTACTAGTTTTCCAGTAGCACCTTCTATAGCAACATCCATATTGCTGCTGATGCTATCATTTTGTATTATAGCCCTTTATTTAAATAAGTTATTAGTACTGATTAACGGAATTGTCATTTTTATTGCTTTAATTATATTGCAAGTTTTAGTGAAGCCTATATTTAACCCTGAGGATTTTATACCAAGCTTGATACTAATTATTATCATTAACCTTTGTCTATTTTTCTTAACAGATTGGGGTGAAAAATTAATTTTTTCTGCTAATGAGAAAGAAACAACAGCTAGAAATCTATTAATGGAATTAGAAAAAACAATGGATGTAATCCTCACAAGCAACTACTCTTTAAATAGTGACATTACTAACTGTAATGATAATGTTGGTGTAGTACATGAAATAAGTAATTCTATGGCAACAACTGTTCAAGAAATCACGAAAGGTGTAGTTGGTCAGACTGAGAGCGTCAATCATATAAACCGTATGATGAAGGAAGCAGATGGAAAGGTCTCTGAAATAACTAACTTTTCAAAACAACTGGCTGATGTTTCATCTAACGCTAATCAAGTGGTTCGTGAAGGCTCTGAAAAGGTTAGTATAATGGCTAATCAAATAAGTATTATTGGTGAATCTGTATCAAAATCTTATGAAACGGTTATTGAACTAAGTAATAATATGGATGAGGTAAATAATTTTCTTATAGGAATAACTCAAATTTCAGAGCAAACTAATCTTTTAGCTTTAAATGCATCGATAGAAGCTTCTAGAGCTGGCGAATCAGGTAAAGGTTTTGCTGTGGTAGCAGACGAAGTAAGAAAACTTGCTGAACAAAGTGGAAGTACTGTTGAACAAATTAATAAAATCATTACTAAAATAAAGGAAAAAACTCAAAATGTACTTATTGAGGTGAATAAAGGCCATACAGCCATGAAGGAAGGTAAGACCTATGGCGAACAGGTTAATAATAGCTTTAATATGATCCAAAGTTCCTTTAATAATATAAATAAATTTATATCTGAAGAGATTAGTAAAATTGATAACTTGGCTAGCTTATTTTCTAAAATCAACATGGAATCTGAGAGTATAGCTTCCATTGCTGAAGAACATTCTGCTTCTACAGAAGAACTGCTAGCAACTACTGAAGAACTTAACGCTAATATAGCGACTATTTATAGCCTTCTAAAACAAATAAAAGACTCTAGTGACAAACTTCAAAACGTCATAAACAACAATATATTCAATGTATAAGTTAAAAGCCTAAATCAATCTGACTTAGGCTTTTGTCTTGACCTTTATATTCTTCAAAAGGTATGAGGATTATTTTCCCTCTTTTATCAAACTTATAATTTGTACCTTCCAGTGGAAGTTTATTTAAAATTAAATTCATCCCTACAGTATAAAGTGCTTCTGCAAGCAACCGAGGATTTTGCAGAACAGAACCAGCCATAAAACCTTTTTTTATCAATTCTTGTGCTTCTGATACTGCCCCAATTCCAAAAACAGGAATAGTTTTTATCTTATTGCCTTTGTTATAGCCATATTTCTGAAGGGCCTTAATTGTACCTATTGCCATTGAATCATTATTTGAAATTATAGCTTCAATTTTATCACCGTATCTAAAAAATAATGGTTGTATAGCAGCTTCTGCTATGTCTGAATTCCAATTAGCTGAGATTTTTGCAAGTTCTTCGGTTTTTATTCTTGCATTGTTGATTGTTTGAATAACATATTGATTGCGTACAATTGCCGCATAACTCTCTGGTTCCCCTTGTATCAAAATATACTGCAAAATATCATCATTGTTTTTGTCCATACTTTTCTTGTTGGTATTCCATGCATCAACAATTAACTTTCCTTGTAGTGTAGCTGCTTGTATTGAATCAGTATTTATAGCAAGAGCTTTTGTATAACCATTAAGTACATCTATATCAGCAGGAGTTGTGTTAATAAAAATTATTGGTACATTTTTATTTTTAGCCTTGGAAACAAAGTTTGATACCAGTTCACTTGATCTTTTATCAACAATAGCAACTAATAAAAGTTTATAGTTTTCATTAAACATCTTTCCTACAAGCTCATTTTCTATAGCTTCATTACCTTTTCCATCAAAGAAAGTAAATTTAACATTGTTATTATTTTCTTTTGCAATATCTTCTAAGCTTTTCTTAATACTTAAATTATACGGATTATAAAAATTATTTAATACTACCCCTACTTCAATGGTTTCCGTTTTAATACCATTAGATATAGCTTTTATCACAATTGCATTATTACAAATCGATATAGTAATAATCATAATTAAACTCACAATAAGAAGTATTTTATTTTTAAGCTTACTCATTTTCAGTTCTCCTCATTGCTGAAATAGTTATTTTCTTTTATTATGCACATTATGAATCTAATTTAATTCATTTTAATAGACGTTAGCAAATCCTAGGTATAAGTTCACCTTCTGCCATTCCCACAACCCTTGTACCATTTATATGAGTTTTTACAAAAACCATACCTTTATCATCCTTAACTATTTCTCCTATAACTTGCGAATCTTTTCCTTGAGGATTTTTTCTCATGGTAAACAGAACTTTTGCAGCATCCTCTTTTGATACTATAACCATTGCCTTTCCTTCATTAGCTATATACAAAGGGTCCAAGCCTAAAATCTCACAAAGAAACTTTACATCCTCTCTCACTAAAATAGATTTTTCCTCAATAATTATACTGTGCTTTGTATCTACTACAGCTTCATTAAGCGTTGTAGCTAACCCACCTCGAGTGATATCTCTGATAAATTTAATATTGCTTGATACTTCTAAGATATCTTTTATTAACCATTGAAGCGAACAACAATCACTTTGTATCTCAGTTTCAAAATTTATTTCTTCACGCTGGCTAAGTATAGTCATTCCATGATCTCCCAAGGTACCACTTACAATTACTTTATCACCAGCTTCTATGCCTTTATCAGAGATCTCATAACCCTTTTCAAAAATTCCTAGACCAGTTGTGTTGATATAAAGTTTATCCCCTTTTCCTTTTTCAACGACCTTTGTATCTCCTGCGATGATTTTCACACCACAACTTTTTGCTGTTTCTGACATAGAAATAACTACTTTTTCTAGGGTATTAATTTCTAAGCCTTCTTCTATTATAAAACCTGCAGTTATATAAAGTGGTTTTGCTCCACTAACAGCTAAATCATTTACTGTACCACAAACAGATAATTTGCCTATATCTCCACCTGGAAAAAACATAGGACTTACTATATAAGAATCAGTAGTTACAGCAATTTTTCCAGCTAGATTATTAACTATACTTGAATCTCCTTGTTGAAGAAGCACTTCATTATTAAAATACCTATAAAAAATTTTACCTATAAGTTCGTGGGTACTCTTCCCACCACTGCCATGTGCCAATGTAATAATTCCCATATAAAGTCTCCTTTCTTATATTAGATTAGGTACAGCTTCACTGATCATTTAAATACTTATAGTGGATTCCACAAGTCCCTTCTTTTGAAACCATACAAACCCCTAAAGGGCTATAAGGAGTACATTTTTTGCCGAAAAGCTTGCAATCCTCTGGCGTCTTTTGACCTTTCAATATAGAACCACAAATACATCCACTAGCAGAGAGAGCTTCTTGAACTTTTATATTAAACTTTATCACTGCATCAAAAGCTTTATATTTATCTGAAATAGCAAGTCCGCTATTTTTTATCTCTCCAAGGCCCCGCCAATTACTATCAACAACATTTAAAACCTTGTTTATCAATTCCTTAGCTTTTTTATTGCCCTCCAACTTAACAACACTTCCATAAATATTCTTTAATTCATGTTTATTTTCTCTTATCATATCCACTAATAAGCATACAGCAATCAAAACATCCCTATCTTCAAAGCCAGCAATTACTGATGGCATATGGAGTTCTTCACTCATAAATTTAAATGCATTTTCTCCAATAATAGTACTTACATGCCCTGGACAAATAACTCCATCTACATTAATTTCTTTATCAGAAATGAGACCTTTTATAGCTTCTGGCATAGTCTTTAAGGAAGTAAATGCACTAAAATTTCTTATATTCTCCTGATAAGCTTGCTCAATAGTAAGGGCAATAGTAGGAGCAGTAGTTTCAAAACCTATTGCTAAAAAAACCACTTCTTTATTAGGATTCTTTTTAGCAATATTTAAAGCTTCCAAGGGAGAATATATTACTCTAACATCTTTTCCCTTCGCCCTTTGGTTCATTAGAGAATTAGCCTTTGTATTAAAGTTAATATCTTTAAAGATAAAAGTATTTCCCTTATCTCCATATTGGTCTTGAATAATATTTCTTATATTAGACGGATTATCTGAATTCTCATTATTTAATAAACCATCCTTATCTTCAAAGGGAATACTTCCTGGAACATTAAGCATATCTCCGAAGGTTGTTATTATTAAATTTTCTTTTTCACTTAAATTAATAGCTGCATCAATATACCCTTGACTAGTTACACATACAGGACATCCTGGACCGCTTATTAGCTTTATATTTGGTGGCAAGAGTTTTCTTATTCCGCTTTTTAAAATCGTTGTAGTATGAGTACCGCAAATTTCCATTATCCTTATTTCTCTATCTATTTCTAAAGATTTCATAGATGGCCCTCTGAAAAAAATGATCCCTCAAATAACTTCTTGAATAGTTCCTGGGTCTTTTTACCTTGCACCTTGTCCAGTTTTTCTATAGCACATCCTGCATGAATAAGAAGATAATCTCCTACTTTAACATCTTCCAACAGAAGTATATTTACTTTCATTTTTACCCCATTATATTGAACTAAGGCATCTTCCTTATAAACTTCTATTACCTCAAGAGGTACTGCAATACACATTAAATATTCCCTCCCTATTAAATTATATTTTCACCCTAGTTTCTTATTTTGATAAATCTATTGTTTAGGTTTATATGAGTAAATAATAATATTCATACTTTGAAAACGTTTGAATTTTTAGATATACTTAATCAATAAATATAATTTGCTACTTTACCTTCATATGTAATCTTATCCTTAAAACTTAATAGATATGACATTAGATACCAAAAGCTTCTAATTAATATATTGATATTTACTCTTAAAAATATAACTTTCCACACTTAAATACTAACAAATGTAGGTGTGGATATATTTTCTAAGATTATCTATTAACCACACCTAAAATATCTAAATAAATTTATGTCAATTTGAATTTTAAACTTCATTGCCAAGCTGTAATAGGTAACTACTCAATTCATTTATTCCTTCTCCAGTTCGTGCTGACACTAAAAATACTTTTATATCCTTACTTATAGTGTATATATCTTTATAGAATTCCTCTAAATCAAAATCCGTGAACTTTAGAATATCAATCTTATTTAAAATCACAGCTTGAGACTGTTTGAATATTGATGGATATTTCAGTGGCTTATCATTACCTTCTGTTATGCTAAGTACGGTAATTCTTTTGCTCTCTCCTAAATCATAAGAAGCAGGACATACTAAATTCCCAATATTCTCTATAAACAATATATCTAAATTCGCTATGCCTTCCTCTTGTGAAAAAGTTTTTTCTTGTTTTGAATGCTTTAAACCTTCATAAGGTGCAGAATCTTTAAAATACTTTATTTCTTCATAAAGTCTCTTCTCTATAGCTTTTCTCTTAACTAAAGTAGCCATAGTTTCCACTGATTTTTCTACCATAGCAGCATCTAAGTGGCAAGCTCCACAAGTATTAATCTGTACCACAGGAATACCTTGCCCTTCAATTCGTTCTCCATCCTTTGTAGTGTATAAATCACCTTCGATAACCCCAATAGAAATTTTCTCCTTCATAGCTTTAATTACTTTTTCAAGGATTGAGGTTTTACCTGCTCCTGGAGAACCAAAAATATTTACGGCTACTATACCTTTTTCGTTAAAAAACTTTCTATTTCTTTCTGCAAACTCAGTATTAGATTGAAGTATCCTCTTATTTATATTTATACTCTTCATATTATTCCCCCTCTATCTTCTCCACCAACAATTCAAAACCATCAATTGTTACTAAATCGATTGTTGCTCCCTCACAAGCTGTTCCTTTTGTTAATGCATTAAAAGCAAAGGTAAGGGACTCTTTATCTATAGCGTTAAAGGTGCCAACTTTTATTAAGACAAGAGTTACCCTTTTAAGGTTATAAGCTTTAATATTCGTAAATACTATCATTAATATTTCTGCTGCTATTGACGCTTCATGCAATGTTGCTACCTTTTTTTATATATTCCAAACTTTTTTCCATTATAATTGTATAAGCCTCATCACAAATCTGTTGAAACTTATCCTTTAATTTTTCAGATAGATCTAAACTAAAAGCTACTTTTGCTACCTCAATCCCTAAAATAAAACCTTCTACCTTTATATTTAAATGCTTAATAAAAGAAAGTAAGCTCCTGTTGTGCATTGATAAAGAATAATTTGAATGATTTTGAAATTCAGATATTAGAATTTCTGTTATAGTTCCGTAGTCCAACATTAATAATGTGCTATCTAAAATCAACAAAAAGTCCCCTGCTTCAATATTATCTAATGCAAAATTGAAATCTGTTTCTGCTTTTATGAACGTTAGTTGTGAGTATATTTCCTCTAGTTGCTTTCCGTTCTCCAATTTTTCCTTTTCCTTTAAGAATTTTTTTTCAACTTCATCAATTACCTTAAGTGCTATACCATCATCACCCATAAGAAAGTTGCCAATTGCAATAACTTTAATCATCATACTATCCTCATAATAAAATCTTCATATTTATCACTGATTATATGAGTAGCACAGGAAACACATGGATCAAAAGATCTTATTATCCTACTTAATTCATATGGATTTTTTACATCTTCAACAAAGGTCCCAATTAATGCTTTCTCAACTACTCCATTACGCCCCATTAAATCCGTTGGAGAAATATTCCATCCCGATGGAGTTATTATATTGTAATTTGCAATTTTTTTACCTTCGATATTTATCCAATGCCCCAAGGCTCCTCTTGTAGTATCTCTAAGGCCAATCCCCTTAGCACTATCTGGAATTTCCCATTTTTCTTGGACTGTTGGCGTAAGTTTAACTCTATCAATAAGTTTGTCTAATATATCACATATCTTTTTTGCTTCTAAAACCCTTGCAATAGTCCTATCCATAGTGGATACTCCATTCTTATATTCTCCACTTATCCATTGCCTTGCTAAAGGTCCTACCTCCAAAGGAAGATTTCTATATCGTGCTGCCTTTACCCAAGTATAAGCATTCTTTTTATTTACATCTACCTTCCAGTTATTATCACCTTGAGATAAGATTTCTTTTTCATCAGAATAATAAGAATGGCTAATTTCTTCACTTATCTTACTTGCATCGAAAGGTTCTAATTTATCATCTATAAGAGTTCCTGCCTTTACATAGCTGATATCACTATGAACATCACTGTCAAAGGCTCCATATGACAAAAAATTAGTATATCCGTGACCATGTACAAAATCTTCTTTATAATAATAAGAAATAGCTCTTACATCTGGTAACATTGCAGTATTTACAAAAGTTTTTATACCATTTAGCAAGGCTTTTAGCTCAATTATCCTTGACGCATCTATATTAATTGTTGCGCCACCAACAAAAATCCCATGATTATGCGGTGCCTTCCCGCCTAAGATTGCCAACATCTTATGAGCATCTCGGCTATATTTAAAGGACTCCATATAATGCCTATTAAATATCTTAGTATAATCCTTTGTTACCTTATATTTTCTCTCTTCATCCTTTGAAACAGCATCTATCTTTGCGTAATCTGGCATTGTGAATTGATAAAAGTGCCTTATATGATTTTGAAGAAATTCACAACCATGCATTATTTCTCTAAGAATAGTTCCATTTTCATCTACTTTAACCTTTAAAGCATCTTCTAAAGCAATAGCCGATACAAATCCATGAGCTGTGGAACATATACCGCAAATTCTCTCTGTAAAATAAATTGCATCAAGAGGTGATCTTCCTTTTAGCATTTCTTCAAAACCTCTAAAAAGGAACCCTCTATTTTTAGCCTCTGTCACTAGATTATTTTCTATGGTAATCTCTATCTGCAAAAAACCACTTATTCTTGTAAGAGGATTTATTATAATTTTTTCGCTCATAACCTCACCCCTATCTAAAACTTAACAAAGGGTTCTGTCTCATCAGGAAATCCCTTCTCTGTACACCCAATGCAAGGAGTATTATCTTCCACTGGCCAATTTACCCTGTCATTCCACTTTCTAAGAGGACAATCTGCCTTTGTCATTGGTCCTTTGCACCCAAGTTTAAAATAACACTCCTTGTCTCCAAGCTTTGTTGCAAAAATATTTTGGTCAAAAAAGGATCTCCTTGAACAATAAGTGTGTATAGTATCTCCATATAAAAACACTGGTCGTTTCTCTGTATCCAACTCTGGCAATCCAAATAAAATTAAATGAGCAATAGTACTAATAACCCAATGAGGATTTGCAGGACAGCCTGGAACTCTTATAACCTCAGTCCCCAAATAATCCGGAACACTTGTACTTGAAGATGGATTTGGCTTTGTTGCTGTTGGGCCACCATAAGAAGCACAAGTTCCCACAGCTATTACATACTTTGCCTTTCCTGCTGCAAGAGATATTGCTTCAGCGCCTGAAAGTAACTTGCCATTATATTCAGCAATAATGTTATAAATTCCATTATCCCTTGTAGTCACCGCTCCTTCTACCACTAAAATGAATTCTGTATCTAGGGTTTCAAGAAAACTCTCAACAGCTTCCTGACCTTGCTGAGCCATAATGCTGTTATTGTAAGTTATCTTAACCATCTCAGTTAACAAATAGCCAACATCAGGGTCATTAGCATTTAAGAGAGAAATAATATTGCCTGAGCAACCACAAGCCTCTAACCAAATAAGATTCATCTTTTTTAGCCTACTATCGCCTATGGTATTTTTTAAAGCTGCAATTACCTCTTTGGGGCACATTTTTTTTGACATTTCATCGCCCTCATATTTTAGTACTTTATTAATTCTATTCTTATAGTTGTTGTTTTTATTCTTTAGATTTATCTATCCTCTTTTTATATCAGCGTTTTGAAACACCAAAAAGACTAACGCTATTTTCAACGTTAGCCATTTCACTATCAATATTATTTTAAAATTTCACCATCGAATATTATTCTGAGATTTCACTACTAAAAAATCTTTTAAGATTAAATAGCACAATTACACCAGCAATTATTCCAAAGACTATGGCCTCAATTACGAATAAAGGTGCAACAAACCTCTGCCAAGTGAACACATGTGAAAAGAAATTAAAAGAAAAATGGATTAGAATCATAAGCTTCAAATCAGCATTAGTCTTACTATAAATCCATGCCATAATGATTGAAAGCTCTGTTATATAAAGAACATACATAAAAAATCCTAGCACACTGCTTAAGTTTAAATGCCATATCCCCCACATAACTCCTAATATCACAGAACTGGTAAACAAGGAATACTTTTTATTAAGAAGAGGTAATAGAAAACCTCGCCACCCAAACTCTTCACCAGCACAACATATAATCATTGATAAAATATTTAATATGTAGAACATTATAGATCCATTCCAAGGCTTATATGGTATACCATACAAGGATAAAATAACATTACAAAGCCACATAACTATAAAAAATGAAACAAGTATAATAGGATACAAAATTAAACTCTTACAAGTGATCATATTATTTTTTATCTTTTCTAATATATCCTTCTGTTTAGTTATATACACATAAATTAACAGTGCTAGTGACGGTCCAAGTTGTGTAAAGGAAAAAGAATAATCTCCAATACGGGTAAAAATCATATGAGGTAATATTAAAATCAAACTCATTATCATTGTAATAACATAATAGGAACCTACTGGATACTTATTAAACAATTCTCTCAAACTACTATTTCCCTCCTACTTATATGAACATTAGTATAACTTATAAATTACAATAATTCCTCACCTTCAATTAGTGTAAGATACTCTACAAACCCACTAATTTCAATATAAGTTTCAATTGTAATATACATTTTAAAAGTATTTCTAAATATTATATTTACATTATAGTCCATTATATCATTGCAGCTTTAAGTTTTCCATTTAACTCCATACCTTTATATTTCGCTATAATTAATGCTGTACACAGCAAATTAATCTTTATTTGCTAGATAACTCCTTATTTCTCATATATAATTGATTTATAAACCAATCGCTGGTTAACAGAACTCTTAGTATCTTTGATATTAAAACCTCATTATCCAAGGATGTAACAGCCTTCGCTACCGTGCTACGGATGGTAGTCATTCAGGCAAATTATTTATAATGGAGAGATTCAAATTGGAAGAGAAAATTTTAAAAAACTTAAATCATAAATCTTTAACAATCGATAATCTAATAGCTTTATACAGCGATATTTGGTGGAATACACCGACAACATCACAAATGCCACTTCCTAAAAAATCTTCCTTCGATAAAAAAAGTAATGAAAAGGCTTTTGATTCTATAATAGACCAAGTGATGTCTATGTTAAGTAACTTTCCAAAGAATTTAGAAGAAAGACCTTTTTGGAAACAAAATACAATAGCAACCTTCAAAAGACTTATAAGAACACAACCAGTATTAAATCTTAAATATTTTGATGAATATATTACAGATTCCTTCTTTAAAAGCACAAGCTCCTTTGTAAAGGAAAGCAAAACCTTTGATAAGGATATTTCTTTTAAAGATATAAGCCAAGCCCTTAGGAATATGTGGATAGTAAACATTTTTCAAAATATATTTAATTCAGAAATAAAATTTACTTCTAGTAGTTTTGGCTATAGTATGCTTTATCCTTATACAGATAATTATCTTGATGATACAAACATTTCAACAGATGTGAAAAAAGCTTTTATTAAAAGGCTTACTAAAAAAATCAAGGGCGAAAATGTTTCTACTGCTAATTCCTATGAAGAAAAGATATTTAAATTAATAGATTATATAGAAAGAAATTTCAGCAGAAAAAGTTACCCAAAGGTTTATAAGGGACTTCTTTCAATTAATGAAGGTCAAAGGAAAAGCCTTATACAACAAGAACAGCTATCGCTTCCATATGAAAGAAACATTTTAAGTGTAACTATTGAAAAGGGAGGCACTTCGGTTCTTGCTGATGGTTATTTAGTACGGGGGGATCTAAACACAGAGGAAGAAACCTTTGCTTTTGGTTATGGCTTCATCCTTCAACTTTGTGATGATCTTCAAGATATAAAATCTGATATAGAAAATAATAATTGTACGATTTTCTCTCAGTTAGCGGGAAATTATCCACTGGATTCTCTAGTTAATAAGCTTATTAATCTAATTATAACGCTCTTAGACAATGCTGAATGTTTTGCTGCCCCTGATGTAGATGGATTAAAAACTTTAATTAAGGATAATTGCTTATATTTAATCATTTTCGCTGTGACAGATAATAGAAAATATTTTTCCAAAGACTACATAAATTTTATAGAGGAATTTTCACCATTTACGTTGATTTATATGAAAAACTTAAAAAAGAAAATGAATAGAAAATTTAAAAAATTGACTTCAACCCTTGGAGATACTTCTTTAGACGAGATAATTATGAATTTAATAGATTAACTTTTTCCTCTAATTTCTTGTACATTTTTTTCTTTGATAATCGAAATATTAAGTATTCTGAGAAAAAAGGAGTGCTTAATATTGAGATCTTTTAGAAAACTAATGATGATTTTTTCACTAATAGCTGTGTTCTTACTAAATGCTAGTTTTGTATCAGCTAAGCCTGCTAGAAAGACAGGAACACCACCTACAGCTCCAACTTCCTTAACTTATTCTGGAGTTACAACCAGTGAAGCAACCTTAACCTGGCAAGGAGTTTCTGGTGCAACTGGCTACAGTATATATAGGGCAACCCCTAATGATTCAAATTATACTTTATTAACTAAAGTTACAACTACTAGCTTTAAAAATACAGCTTTAACAGCAAACACAAAGTATTGGTATTTTGTTAGAGCGTATAATGCTTATGGAACTTCCCCAGATTCTACTCATATAAATTTAACAACAGCTCAAATTGTTGTAGAACCTGAACCTACTCCAGTTCCAGTAGAACCAACACCTACTCCAGTAGCTAAAAAATTAGTTTTAGGCTATACAACTTACTATTATTCTGGAGATAGTTCTTCTTATAACTCAATGACAACTAATACTTCTACTTTAGATGAAATTGCTACAGCTACCTATACTACAGATGCTTATGGTAATGTCACTGGACTTGTTCCAACTAATCAAATAACTTATGCAAATAGCAACAACATTAAAACTCTTGCTATGATTGCAAATAACTTTGATGGAAATATTGCAAGAAGTGTATTACAAAACTCAGTTAATAGACAAGCTTTTATAAATAATATTTTAAACATTGTAAAAGTTAATGGATATAAAGGTGTAAATATAGACCTTGAAGGTGTATATGCTTCTGACAGAAGCTACTTAACAACCTTTATGAGTGAGTTATACAACACACTTCATCCTCAAGGCTTCTATGTTTCAATGGCAGTTCCAGCAAAAACTTTTGATAGTCTTACAAATTCTTGGACTGGCGCTTACGACTATGCTGCCCTAGGCAAATATGTAGATCAGATGGTTTTAATGACTTACGATGAACATTATCCAGGCGGAACTGCAGGCCCTGTGGCTTCAATTGGTTGGGTAGAAAGTGTAATTAAATATGCTGTTTCAGTTATTCCAAAAGAAAAAATCTTAGTTGGAACTGCAGCATATGGTTATGATTGGTCTTCAAACGGTACTAAAGCATATGGAATTAATGGTATCAATAATTTAGCTACAACTTACGGAGCAACTATTCAGTGGGATTCTGTATCTCAATGTCCATACTTCAATTATACAGATGCATCTGGTGTATCTCATAGCGTTTGGTTTGAAAATGCTTATAGCTTAAACTTCAAACTTGATTTAGTAAATTCTTATGATGTAGCTGGTATAGCTATCTGGAGACTTGGACTTGAAAATGCTGATTATTGGACAAGCATAAAAACTAAATTTAACAGATAAAAATTATGATATGAATTAAAGAAATCTCACAGTATTCAATTAGGAGACTTCTTTAATCAACAAAAAAATCCCTAGCAAGTTGCCAGGGATTTTTCTTTTACATTCTATTCTATATGCTAAATTGATTTATACTTTCCTTCATCTCTTCAGTAGTCGTACTTAAGTTTTGAGCTATAGCTGCTACCTCTTCAGTAGCTGCACTCATTTCTTCAGCAGTAGCAGTGATTTCTTGGAAAGAAGCTGATACCTGTTGAGATATGGATGCAATGCCATCAACTTTTTCTAATATATTATCCTTTTCTTTATTTATGCCATGGGCAGATACATTCACCTTACTCATTCTCGGTAATATATTATTTACACCCTCAACAATATTTTTAAAGGAATCTATTGATTCATTTACTACTGTAATTTGACTCTTTAGTTCGTTATCCATATCTATTGAAGTTTTTCCTACCATTTCATTAGTATTATTACTAACACTGTCTATTAGTTTTGTTATTTTTTCTGAAGATGCTTTTGTTTGTTCTGCTAGCTTTCTTATCTCGTCTGCTACAACAGAAAATCCTTTACCAGCATCTCCAGCTCTAGCTGCTTCGATAGCTGCATTTAATGCTAATAAATTTGTTTGATCTGATATACTATTTATTAAACTAGTTATTTCATTGATTTCTTTTATGCTATCTCCAAGGCTCTTTATCTTGTCCATAAAATTCTTGAAGGAATTGCTAAAGTTATTGATTTCTTCTGATAGCTTTGACATTTTATCATTGCTGTAATCAGCCATGCTGCCTATATTTTTTGTGCTACCATTAATATTTTCAATATCATTCATAATGCTGTCTAAACCGTTTCCGAATTCATTAAGCACAGAAGATATTTCAACTAGTGAACTGGCTTGTGTTTCTATTCCGCCTGATATATCTAGGATAGAACTGCTTACAGTTGAAGCAGAAGATGCCATTTCCTCTGCGATAGACGCTAGGTGAGAAGATTGATTATCTGTAATATCAGAGCCTTCATATATTGATTTTACAATCTTCTTTATAGAGTGTTGCATATCTTTTATAGAATGTGCAATTTCTCCAATTTCATCACTTTTCTTAAGATATTTTTCATCTACATATTGTGATAAATCCCCAGTAGATATTATATGAAGCTGTTTTTTAATATAATCAATAGGTTTACTTAAAACTTTAGTTGTCAAAAGAATAATAAGTACTGAAATTAATACTACTAATACTACACTCAAGCCTATGATAGGATATATTATTGCTTCGATATCCTTATCAATTATTTTTTCTTCTATACCTACGAAAAACATACCAATAATTTTACCATTAGATGCTTTTATAGGCTCATAGATTGTTTTGTATTCAACTTGTAAAATCTCTACTTCTCCTTTATATTCACTACCGTTTTTAATCACCTGATCTAATACTTCCTCTTCGGCTTTTGTACCTATTAATCGCTTACCATCTTTAACAATAGTAGTGTTTATTCTAGTATCATTTAAAAATATAGTACATTCTACACCTGCACTTTTCTTTATATTGTCAACTAATTCAAAATTATCGTTTATTAAAATATCTCCCTTATAAAGCTTATCATCTTTAAGCTTCCAATCTCCAGGATATTTAGCATCGATAACTTGCATGCTCAAATTTGTATTAGTCTTAAGGGTATTGTGAGTTATAAAGTTACTAAATTGAACGAAGATTATAACATTCACAGCAACACAAAATAATACTATTGCTGGA
Organism: Clostridium cellulovorans 743B; assembly: GCF_000145275.1. Lineage (NCBI taxonomy): Bacteria > Bacillati > Bacillota > Clostridia > Eubacteriales > Clostridiaceae > Clostridium > Clostridium cellulovorans. The sequence goes on along the minus strand of NC_014393.1, from coordinate 1,392,007 downwards.
ATAATCCCTAACAGAATTTTACCTCGAATCTTAAATTTCATAAATTTTACCCTCCATAATGTTTTTTATTTAATTTAAATATAAAATTTAAATTCACCCATAAATAATAATATGGTTAATTTTAATACATTTACGAATTTTTTATATTTTATTGTAATTTTTTTATAGATACACTAGAATATTATACTATATCATGTTGCAATTAAGAAAGAGATATATTTAGTTAAATTTGTGAATTTTTTTGCTAAATTCTATAATATTTAAGTTATTAAATTTGTATACATGTTTTCTTAATTGTAAAATCTTTTATACTGGTACTTAAATATATACATTGTTCTTATCAACTTTATATGAATTTAATATATAAACATTATTAGAACTTATATTTAACTTCTTTAAAATGTGCTTGGTAATGTATTCAGTAATAAAATAAAGAGTACCTAAGATTTGTAAAAATCAAATCTATAGATACTCTATTTCTTTAAATAAAAATATTTATTTTTTCATTTTCAAATATATTTAACCTTAGTAGAGTTAGTAACTTTCAAAGTTTTTCATGGCTCCAGTATACAAGATAACCATTAACATCTATAACCTAAAAGATTCTATAATATTCCCACTAGAATTTAAGTTTGCAAGTACAAGCATTAGCTTAAAAGCATTTTTTTAAGAACAGCTAAATCCAAAGCATTTACTTTACCATCCTTATTCATGTCTGATACTGATAAATCAACGTTAGTATTTGTACCTAAAAGAATTGATTTAAGCACTGCATAATCGATAGCATTTACCTTTCCATCTTTGTTAACATCACCTAGTGAATAAGAAGTTTGAGTTTGTGTGGCACCTGCTCCTCTTATGAAAGCTTGCATAACTTCTGGACAACACCAAGTAAGATTCTTTCTATTAAATATTCCGAAGGTTTGCTCTTTTCCAGCAACACAATATCCATTATCCCACCATATAGGAGTTATCCCTCTAACTGTTGCTTCTTTAGCATAATATTCTGCATGTTTCACTCTAGAATCTAAATTATTCTTATTGATTGTTCCCATTTCGCCAATAACTACAGCTCTTCCATTCTTAACAAACTTATTATAAACTGCATCAAAGTCAGCACTTAGTGCAGCCTTATCAGCATCACTTCCCCAAGTTGCTGTAGTCCATTGACTAGTAAGATCTGCAGAGAAGAAATATGGTGAATACATATGTAAGGATACTATAACTCTGCTATCATTATTTGGTACTATGTAATCATTCATTGTTGTGCTAAGTGCTGCTGCTGCAAGAGTTGGAACCATAATGTGCCTTAATGCATTATTTCCACCAGTAGCTCTAATAGTGTTTACCGCTGTTAAATTATATCTATTAACCATATCTCGATTTTCATAGGAGCCACCAGACCATTCATCAGCTGCGCCTACTGGACGAGGTTCATTCATTGTTTCAAAAATTAGATAATCCCCATAATCTTTAAAGCGATTTGCAATTTGTGTCCATACTTTTGTGATTTTAGCTTTTACTTCAGCCTCATTGGCATAATAAGGCTTAAGCCATCCATCTTCGTGATGAAGATTTATTATAACATACATATTATTATCAAAAGCATAATTTGCTATTTCTTCGACTCTATTCATCCATGTTGCATCAATAGCATAATCTGGTGCTGCTCCAATATGACCATCCCAAGTTATTGGAAGCCTTAAAGTATTAAAGCCTGCTGCTTTTACTTTGTCAATCATGGCATGTGTTGTTAATGGATTCCCCCAATTTGTTTCTCCTCCTGTAGCATCCATTGTATTTCCTAAGTTCCAACCAACCTTCATTTCCTTAACAACTTGTTGAGAAGTTATGTCACGAATACCTGTCTTAGCTGTAGATGCGAGAACATTTACTCCCCCCATAAAAGTTGTGGTAACGAAAACTGATGCTAAAAGAGATATCTTTCCCCGTGATAATCTTTTATTCATTTTTTCATCCTCCAAAATATATTATTTGTCCAATTTTATGGTATCATACCGATTACATTGATAATATGGAGAAAAAAGAACTATACATGGATATTTTCCATATTCTATCCTAAAAATTTTTATGTGAAAAAAACTAAATATAAAAAGAAACTGAGTACTAGCATTTTTAGTCACTAGTACAACAGTTCCTCTAACTTTACCTTCTAACGGTTTTATTCTGAAAAAACTATTATTTAGAGTTTCTATTAGTGGTTTAGCCTAGACTACCTCTAATTTTACCCATCTTAACAATCCATTCTCTTAAAATCTTCTGCTCTTCTTCACCACTATCAAACATATCTTCTTCTTTTCCCACTAAATGCATGATTATAGGTCTAGTTGATTTTAATAATGTATGATAGAATTCATTTTTATCTTTTTCATCTATTTCATTTACTAGATTTAATAATTCCATAGCTAAAGCGAAATCTTCCTTATACTCTGAACGAGCTTCTTCTGGAATTATTCCTTTTGCTCCTACAGCATTTACGTATCTCCATGCAAATAGTAAATCTGTCTTTAATTGAGGATAGAATTCAACAAGCTTATCAATTCCTTCTTGTCCGAATTTTTCCTTAACTTCTTGTAAGCCTCTTCCTACACCTATGAATTCTGGAGGTAAGCCTATTGTATACATCGCAGCTGTAAAGGAAATAGCTCTTGGTACGTTACATTGAATTTCTGTATTTATACTTAAAATTTCTTCCTTAAGCTTTTCATCTTTAACTAAGTCAGCAATTTCTTTAACATTAGCTGCTTCTCTTACATATTGTAAACCTACTTTAGTACTTGCTAATCTATCTCTGTTTTTAGGGATATACTTTGAAATGAAATCAACAGTACTAATGAACTTAGTAAATGTTTGTAGGTAATACTTAGCAAATATTCCTATAATCTCGTACATTAATTCTATATCTTCTTCTGAGAAATCTCTTGGTTTAGTATTTTGAATATTTTCATTTAAACTATTTACAACAGCTTTCGTCTTTTCTGCACCATAATCATATCTTAAGCCTGATTGTATTGTGAAAGTTCTTACTCCAGCATAAGTTTCATATAAATCTCCTAAGCTTTCTTCAGTAAGATGTCCTCTAAATGGTAATGAACCACAACCAACAATTGGTGCTATATCAACACTGTTTTTTGCTCCCCATTTATGAGCTTTGTTTATTGCTATTAATACAGATAAAACTGATGAAACCATACCATATGACATAGCAGAATCTGATCTAGCAAACATTACTCTTTGGCTCTCTATTTTATGACCATTTTTAAGAGAATTTTGATAATATTCATCTAAAATATTATCTACATCTATTAATGCTGGTACACTTTCTATAAGAGGAATTACTCTTATACTATTTGGATCAAATTTGTTAGTATAATTTTTGTTTCCAAGTTCAATAACAGAATTAATTCTTTCTTGAATTTGTACAATTTCTTCTCCTGTTTCAATCATTGGTACAATAGTTTCTCTTATAACTTGCTCTACGCCATGTTCTGATGCAAGAATATTTGTTTCTACCAATGACATAATGCTAATTAATTGTCTAAAAACAGATTCTTTTTTAGCATTTGGTATTCTTGGTGTTATAGCTACATCTCTTCCAGGAATTACCCCATTACCTATTAGTCCTAATGCTATTTGAGATGTTTGATGGTATGGCGTAAGCTTTCCTTCGAAATCTATCATGATTTCTTCAATACCTAATCCACCCTTTTCTTGAGGAGTTAACATTCCTATGGCTTCTTCTGGTTCTTGTTGGATAGTAATATACTTGTCCGCATTATCTGGATGCTGCGTTGCCATGGATCTTGGATATTTTCTCATTAAGTTTGCCCCCTTAAAATTTTATCTATTATGTTTACCCTATGACTTACTATCCGTAAGACTCCCCTTGGGAGTTAACGGCTACTACGTCCCTGGATAGCGAGTTCCCCTAAAGGATAACGACTTCTAAGCATCAAAGATGCTAAGAACTCTGTTAATAAGTTTCAAATGAAGTTAAAAGATCCCATCTGGAACAAAGAACTCTGTTTATAAAAAATCCAATAACAATTACTCCACTAATAAACAGAGTTCTTATTATTGGTTTAGTTCTTGACTTGTTATTAGTATTTCAATCTCCATAATAGAAGATTGTTTAGCATTTATTTATTTGTATCTCTGCCTATAAAAGTAGATTTACCCTCTTAACTATTCTTACTTACAAACATACCTTTTCTTGTAGCAACTGATTTTTACTCGAATTTTGCATTTCTGTAATTAACCTGTATACGAATTTTATACGAACATTCAAGCTACTAACTTTAAATAAAATACCTAATTCAAGTATCAATTATACCATAGAACCTTAAGGCTGTAAATATTGATTAACACTGTATATGTAACACTTTTATCATCACAATATAGAGCTTTTAATTAAAAGCTTCTTTCAGTAAATTAATCCTTCTTTTTACACTTTCTTTCGTGATATTGCTTTCTGCAATTAAATCATAAGCATGAACTGTACCTTTTAATTGAACAAGCTCAACCTTGACACCATTTTTAGTAAGAGCATTAGCATATTCAATTCCTTCATCTCTTAGAGGATCAAATTCATTTACTTCTACATAAGCTGGTGGCAAATCCTTTAAGCTTTCTGCTTCTATTGGTGCAAAATATGGTCTCATTCCCATGTCACCATTTCTTAAGTAAACCTTCCACATTAATTTGCTAAGGTTACAGTTCCACACTGGTGTATCATCAAACAGCTTCATTGATTCTGTTTCTTCAATAGCTGTTGTAGGATAAATAAGCATTTGGAAACAAAGCGCTGGTCCTTTTCTATCACGTGCCATTTGTGACATAACTGCTGAAAGGTTACCACCAGCACTATCTCCACCTACAGCTATTTTATTAGTGTCAATATTTAAGCTTTCTGCATTTTCATAAACCCATTTTAAAGCAGAATAACAATCCTCAACACAAGTTGGGAATGGGTAATCTAAAGCTATTCTATAATCTACAAGTACAATCTTACAGCCAACCCCTAAAGTATATTCACGAATAAGTCTTACATGGTGCTCAAAAGTTTTCGCCATAAACCCACCACCATGATAATAAACTAAGCAAGGAGCATTTTCTTTTATATCCTGCGGTTCAAAAATTTGAATCTCTATCTCTTCACCATCATAACTCTTTATTTTTTCCTTAGTTATTTTAATTACGTCATCAGATTTATTGTTTTCTAATAGAGCAATACTACCTTGATTAAGTTGTCTAAATAATTCTAAAGTTGCTTCCTCTGTTTCCATCTCTAATTGAACCATATTCTGAAATTCTGGATAAATATCATATTTTTTACTCATCTCTACACACTCCTTAATTTTTCTATAAGATTTTAAGCTAAAACCTTATAGATGTATCAAATTATGAACTCATATACAATTAATATTATACCACTTGCAACAGTTTTTGTTATATTTTTCATTTATTCCTCATAGCTAATCCCATTTTTTCGCATATACGAATTTCACTATTGAAACTAAATCATCACTTATTAAAATCTTGTAAAAATTAGTATATCATTTTGAAGAATCTTTATTTGAAAGATATATAAGAATTAAAACTTTTAGCTTATTTTAATATTTAACTTTGTTGTTAAAGCCAAAAATAATTAACTAAAAAACCACCAAAGGAAATATCTAAATCACATTAACATTAAGTTCATGTAAACTTCATATTTAAATTAAGTTAATTTTAAGGTTTGCTAATTATACTTAGGTTCATAGATAACACAAATAAAGACGGAGGCGGTAATATGGCTATTAAATCTTTTAAACGTTATGAAAAAAAATTTATATTAACAAAAGAACAATATGATGAATTGATTCCGAGATTACTTGAATATATGAATCCAGATGAATTTTGCAAGGCTGGGAAAAATTACAGTATCTATAACATCTATTACGATACCGTTAATAGCGATGTAATAAGGCACTCTATCAATAAACCTTATTATAAAGAAAAACTTAGACTAAGAAGCTACAAAATTCCAACAAAACCAACGGATAAAGTATTTTTAGAGCTAAAAAAGAAAATCAATGGGATAGTTAACAAAAGAAGAGTTGTCCTTACCTTGGAAGAAGCTCACAAATTCTTGGAATTAGGAGAAGCCCCTAAATCAGAGGATTACGTTAATAATCAAGTAATCAAAGAAATACAGTACTATCTAAGCAAAAAGGATGTTAGCCCAACAGTTTATATTGGTTATTCTAGAAAAGCCTTCTTTAGTAAAGATGATCATGATTTTAGATTGACCTTTGACTCTCAAATTCTTACAAGACGAAACAATTTAACCTTAGAAGCAGGATTTTTTGGAGATAATATCTTAGAAGATAATCAATATCTAATGGAAGTTAAAATTCTTGGAGCAATGCCTATATGGTTTACAAATATCCTTGCTGAACTCGAGATCTATAATACTCATTTTTCAAAATACGGTAATGAATTTATGAGATACTCGTTAACTACACAAAACAATACTACCTTAAGGAGCGAAAAAGAAATATGTTAGAAACAATTTTAACCTCAACAGATGGAACATCACTTACCTTGACAAATACCCTGCTTGTTATAGCAGCATCAATTATCCTTGGAGTAATAATAAGTTTTGCTTACATCAAAACTAATAAGAAATCTACTTATAACTCCAATTTTGCAACAACACTTATAATGTTACCTGTAATAATCGCAATAATCATTTTATTAGTTGGAAACAATATTGCTAGAGCCTTTAGCTTAGCTGGCGCATTTTCAATTATTCGTTTTAGAAGTGCCCCTGGAGATCCAAAAGATATATCCTATGTATTTTTCACTTTAGGCGTAGGTCTTGCTTGTGGAATGGGCTATATAGGTTATGGTGCACTATTTACAATTGTTCTTTGCGCACTAATGTTTATACTAAATTACTCAAATTTTGGAGTGCCAAAAACTAAATCTATGCTTTTAAAAATAACAATTCCTGAGGATCTTAATTACGATGACGCATTTAATGAAATTCTAAATAAATATACAAATTCATGGCAAATAGAAAGAATAAAAACAAGAGATTTTGGTGCATTGTTTGAGCTTGATTACATAATAGATATAAAGCCAACTATAAACCAAAAAAGCTTTATCGATGAACTAAGGTGCAGAAATGGAAACTTAAATATCTCACTTATACTTTCTGGTTTTAATGAAAAGGCCTTCTAAATAAAATTATTAATATAGATTAATTGATTAAAACAAATAATTTAATAACTAAAGGAACTAAGCGTTAGCTGTTAAACTGCTAGTGCTTAGCTCCTTTTTGTATTACTTTATAGGATTTTATTTTCTTTTATCTATTATTATCCTAAAGGTTAAATAATTAAGTGCCAATATTAGTATAAAGGTTAAACAATTAAATAATTAACAATTTTTAAGTTTCCTGTAATTAACTTAAAATTAACTTCTTTAGAACAGCTAAATCAAGTGCATTTACCTTTCCATCGCTATTCATGTCCGAAACAGTTAAATCTGCATTAGTTCCACCACTTAAAATTAATTTGTGAAGAAGTGCATAGTCGATAGAATTTACACTTCCATCCTTATTAACATCACCAAGGTTATATGTTGTAGTAGTTGTAGTTCCTGATGATGTAGTTGTTGTATTACCTGATGTTGTAGGGTTTGTTGGTGCTGTCGTTGTTGTGTTCCCTGATGTTGTGGTTGTAGGTGTGGTGGTTCCTGGTTTTGTAGGACGAGTCATTCCGCCACCAGTACCGCCCATGCCTCCTGTTGTTGCTCCCGATTGAGTTATATTAGTTACAGTGCTAGAAATTGTGGCACTCCCTGCTAAGGTTCCTTTTGTATAAGTTCCTCCAGTATATAAACCATTAGTTGCAGTGCCAGTTATACTGCCTCCTAAATACACATTATATGTAGTTCCAGTTTTGATTAATGGGGATGTAACTACTACAGAAGAAAATTGTTTTGCTGGTGCAAGAGTAATAACTTCTTCTCCAGTACTGCTTTCAATACGAACTAATGTGTTAGCTGCTTGTGAAGCTAAATTTACCTTTATAGAATTTTGAGTGGATGTTGTACTTGGAGCTTGTGCCATTCCTGAACTACCAGTAGCAACTAAAAATCCTCCTGTCACAACACAAGTTGCATCATAATCTAGCGGCCCATTTCCATTGTCTGTAGGTCCATTTACAACAACAGTACCACCTGTAACTTTTATAGAACCATTTGCATCAAGTCCATCACCAGCGGCATTTACATATAAGTAGCCTCCATTAATAGTTAAAATAGGTGAAGTACCAGAAGCATTCACTCCATCATCACTAGTTACAACACTTGAACTTCCACCATTTATTGTTATGCTTTGGCTTTCAATGCCTTCATAAGCTTTTGTTACATTTATCGTTCCATTGTTAATAACTATAGTTGATTCTGAATGAACTGCATCATCTCCTGTAGCTATAGTAAAATTTCCTCCGCTAACTACTAAGTTGTTATCTGAATGCAAAGCATCATCAGCGGAATCTATGTTAAAGGTTCCACCTTCTATTACTATATTAGCCTTTGCTTTTATACCTTTATTGCTAACAGTATCGGTTGTAGTTGTGGTAGTTTGCGTAGGTCCAAAACTTTCAGTATGTACAACTCCGTTTACATTGCCACCACCAGCTTTAATTGTTATGTTACCATTCTTTATAAGAGTATTTGTTTCTCCTTGAATCCCATCTAATTCTGAGGTAATATTAATTTTTCCACCTTCTATTAATACATAACCTTTTGTCACATCTGTATCATTGGTGGCTTGTAATCCATCAGCACCGGAATTAACTGTTATATCTCCATTAACGATAACAAGAGAATCTTTTCCCTTAATACCATCATTCTTAGCAGTTACGTTAATAGTACCTGACTCTATTTTTAGATCATCCTTACCTTGGATACCATTATTGTAGTTTCCTTTTACAATTAATGCTCCATTACCAACAATTTTTAAATCATCTTTACTAAAGATTGCTGCACTAGGTTCATCAGTTGTTGTATCTGGATATACATAAGTTGATCCATCAGTTACATAATTTGTTGTGCCATCTGCTAATGAAAGGATTGTTTTATCAGCATTGATAACATTGATAGGTGCGCTATTTGAGCAAGTAATATTTACACCATTTAATATGATGTATACCTTATCTGAATCTCCTGCATTTACTATTATTTGTCCATCAGCTAAAGTACCACTGACACTGTATGTACCAGCAGCACTAATAGTGATTTTACTACCATCTACAGTTGCTCCTGAACCATTTACAGTTGTAGTACTTCCTAATTGTATAAAGGTACTTGCTTCTCCTACAGTAGTGCTGTTTCCAGAAGTTACATTAATGCTTGATATTACTGGTACTGTAGTAGTTGTAGTTGTGCTAGTCGTTGTACTTGTTGTTGCCGCATAAGCAACTTGTGCTGCCCCTGATGTAATGCTTAATGCAGCTGCTGCTAACATTGTGATAAATTTCTTGTTCATAAAATCTCCCCCTAAATTTCTTCATAAATTAAAATATAAAAGCAATATATGAGTTACTGGCTCTTAGATTTACAATTCCTCGGACTTCGAAATCTTTAAGTCACTCTCATATACAACTTTTATACATATGGTACTTTTTTTTCCTTAAATTTTGCTTAAATTTAACATAAAAAACTGTTAACAACTCTTGAATTATACATAAACAAATGAGCAAAGCATGCACAATATACTCCAACTATTAAGTGAAGCCTACAAAATGGACTCCAATTATTAAGTGAGGCTTTATTGTACTTCTAGCTTTACTTCTTTAAAGCTAAAAGAGCAGGGTAATTTACCTTGCTCTTTTCTCATATCTCACTTATTTATAAAACTCTATAGTTTACTTTCTTTGACCTCTGCCTCCCATACCACCAGATCTAACAGTTACTCCCTCTTGAGTTATTTCTGTTACTGCACTTGAAACTTTAGCACTTCCAACCTCTGTTCCTTTTGTATAATTTCCACCTGAATATAAGCCATAGGTTGCTGTTGAATCTATACTTCCACCTATATATGCTTTATAAGTTGATCCAGTTTTTATATTTGGCGATGATACAACAACTGAAGCATATTGTTTTGCTGGTGCAAAAGTTAGAAGTTCTTCTCCGCTTTCATCCTCAATACGTACTAATGTATTTGCTTCTTGCTTTGATAAGTTAACCTTTATAGAATTTTGAGTAGAACTTGTACTTGGTGCTTGAGCCATTCCTAAGCTTCCAGCCAATACAACATATCCTCCTGTCATATCAAAGGTTGAATCGTAATCTAGTGGTCCGTTTCCATCATTTGTTGGTCCATTTACAATGGCAGTTCCTCCTGTCATTTTTATAGCTCCATTAGAATCGATACCATCACCAGTAGAATCCAAAGTTAAATATCCTCCATTGATGTTTATTAAACCATTTCCTGTAGATCCAAAGCTATTCTGTCCTACTCGACCATTTACAGAAGACCCATCATTACCACCAGATGCATTAAGACCATCATCACTTGCAACAAGATTAATCTTACCATCATTTATAGTTATAGTTTGACTTTCAATACCTTCGTAGGATTTAGTAATTTCTGTTGTTCCACCATTAATCACTAAAGTTGAATCAGCATGTAATCCATCATCCCCCGATGTTACATTTATATCACCGGCATTTACCACTAAATTGTTGTTTGAATGAAAAGCATCGTCTGAAGAATCTATAGTGATAGTTCCACCTTCAACCACAATATTTGCAGCTGCTTTTATTGCTTTAGCACTAACTGTTTCATCTTCTGAAGTAGAAGAATCTGCTTGCTTACTCATATCATCACTTGGTGTATCTTGTGGCATTTGTCCTTGCACTCCTTCTGGCATTTCTCCCTCTAGACGTTGACCTTTAAAACCTCCTTCAGGTGGTTCTGGACGTTCACCTTGGAAATCGCCTTGTGGCATATCTCCTGTTGGCATTTCACCTTGGTTCATTGGACCTCCATTACCCATACCAAATTCGCTTTTAGCAACAGCATTTTTGCTGCCTCCACCAGAACTGATTGTAACATCCCCATCCTTTATTAAAGCGTTGGTTTCTGCTTGGATACCATCCAGAGTAGCTGTTATATTGATTTTTCCACCTTCGATTAATACATAGCCTTTTTCAACATCTGAATCGTTACTTGACCTTACTCCATCTTCTCCAGCAGTTACATTTAATTCACCATTAACTATAATTACAGAGTCTTTTCCTTTTACCCCATCAGCTACAGCATCAACAGTGATTTTACCTGATTGTATCTTTAAATCATCTTTGCTAGTAATACCATTTTTATAGTTTGCCTTAACGGATAAAGCTCCATTTCCTATAAATATTAAATCTGATTTACTATATATCGCTGAATTAGGTTCATCAGTAGAATTGCTTTCGAATTTATATTCCGCTCCATCAGTAACAGTGTTTTGTGTACCATCTGCTAATGAAATAATTGTTTTCTTAGAATTCTTAACGTAAATTGGTGCACTATTAGAAGAAGTTATATTTACACCATTTAATATAATATATACTTTATCGGAATCTCCTGCATTTACAATTATCTGTCCATCACTCAAAGTTCCTTTAATACTATAAGTACCAGCAGCTGTGATTGTGATTTGATTATTCTCTACAGTTGCACCGTTTCCTTGGACTGTACTTTTATCACTTAGTTCTATAAAAGTATCTGCTGCTCCCACAGTTTCACTTTCACCTGAAGATATATTTATGCTTGAAATCACTGGAGCCTTTGAAGCTTCGCTAGTTGCCGAAGTTGCTTCCACTTGAGTATTGCTTGTTGTATTTGCACTTTGTTTTGTACAAGCTGTAGCGCTTATACATAAAGATAACGCCATTAATATAGTTATAATTTTTTTATTCATAATCTGGTTCCTCCAATATTTTTATTCTCTTATAGCTCTGTACAAGAGTCCTTCAATTTTCTAACAAAAGATATCAAATATTTTTCAATTATAATAATTGTTCATTTTCATCATTATAGTTTTAAATGTCTTTTTGCTATTTAGAATGGCTTTTAACTTCTTATGTTTTGCCGTTAAAAGTATATTAACATCGTAACCTTAACGAAACCTTAAGTTTTTAAGATTATGAAAATATATGATTCTATAAATAGCTTTCTATTGTTTTAGGACTCTTACTGTCCCCTCCAGATACATTTTAAATCTCTGTACAAATTCATTTACCATTGTTCTTTACACCTTTCAATTTCTTTGCATTGAAAAAGAGCCAATGCTTCTTCATTAGAAACATTGGCTCTTATCATCGTTATATTACATAATTTTCACCATAAAACAGTAGAATATTAATGCTTATAAATACAAAATCAGAACATCATTTACAATTTCTTTGCCTTTTAACCTTAAAGTAAAATTTATGAATTCCTATTATTGTAGGTGTAAATAGATAAGACATTATTAATAGTACTATAGCTGGTGTAAATCTATCAGATCCTTTATATGTCGTTTTTGAAATTATTATTCCTAAAGCTGCACATAAAGAAGTAATTGATCCCACTAACCCTTTATTAATTTTTATCTTTCTAAATCCATTTCTCATTTTATCTTTTATATTTCGCATTATTGCAAAAATTAAAAACACATATACTATTATGCTTATAACAATAATTATACAGGCTTCTACTCCGCCTAATAACTTCATGAAAATTTTCATGGAAAAATAAAAACATACAATTGAAGTTCCAATGTAAGTTATAGCTGTATATAAATCTATGAAAACTTCTAATTTTTTTGGAAAAATGTACAAGATTAAAGAAATCAAATTATACACGCTCATAATAATAAAAAAGTTAATCGTCTGGTTCCAAGACATTAATTTATTATACATAGCTAGGTTAAAAGTGTTCACAATAATGTAATTCATTAAATTGCAACAGAATACCATTAACCGTACTAATGACCTAACTTCTTTCTTTTCTTTTTTTGCTGAATAAATATCCATAAACTCCTTGTTTAGTTTCGCCTTCATCCTCTCGCCCTTTTCTTTTACACTTTTTCATATTACTTGTTTACCGTCCATTTACATATACTTAATACTATGGAGTTATATTAATTATAAACTATATTTATCCAAATATCTAACAAAAATACAAATCTATAATCATTGAGAATCCCTTCTTATTTTTCCATATTAACATTATCATCTATCAATTCTTACAATGTCGTGAATAGAAACTTTTTATTTTCAAACTTTTTCATAATAAGATCATAGGTTCATGTTTAGAATTTGATGTTCTTTTTGAAATAAATTTAAAATAAATCCTTAAACTACCAATTATAGCTTTGCGCTTATGGTATAATTTATATAAAATTACAAACATCATTGTAAAAGTGAGGTTGAGTATCGTGGAGTGTGTTGAAACAATTTTCTCAGTTGTAGTTTTAAGTCATCTGTTATATATATACACTTTTATATATAATTTAATTCCAATGCTTATTCAAATTATATTTTCATATTTTATTCAGCATAAAAATATCTTAAAAACCATTATTATAACCTTTTCAACTCAAGGTATTGTTTTGGCAATATCCAGATTTATTTATGATATGATATATAGTATTCACCAATATTCACACAATTTAGGCTTTTGGAGTATTATAACATCAAAGCATTTTAGATTCAATGTTATATATAGTTTAATATTCTTTATTATATTAATAGGCATTAATTTCTTTATATATATAAATGAAGTAACAAAAATTAACTATAAAAAGTTTATATCTTTAATAGCTGGCTATATCATAAATATTATAGTTGTCATATTTATGATGCTGAAGTTTAAAATCTTCTTACTGCCTCCAATTTGATTAACAAATCTTAGCTAATAAAATTGAATAAAAATCATAACCACCCGTCAAACGGGTGGTTTGCTTTATCCCTATAAGGGCATATTACTGGCCGTGCTATTCGCATGCTGAGTGTTGCCAACCGCATACCTTTACGGTCTGCATCTAAAAATTAACTTGATCTTCTTATTTTCATATGTATAAAGATCGGAATCATTAATAAAATTATTATCCCGCCACAAGCAGCAAAACCTATCCTTGCATTAAAATGCTCTGCAAATAATCCCGCATAAAGGTTGCCTATAGGAGTAGAACCAGCAAAAACCAAAGTATAAACACTCATAACTCTACCACGATATTCATCACTTGAATTAAGTTGCAAGGTTGAGTTTGAACTAGAATTATAAGTGATAAAAAAGAATCCTGTTACAGCAAGAGCTATTCCAGTTATGAAAAAATTATTGGTATAGCCAGTGATAACCAAGAAAGTTCCTACAATTAATGGAACAACATAAATAATAAATCTTTTAGGTCCACCTTTGCTTACAGTTGCGATAAACATAGCACCTAAGAAGGAACCAAAGCCCATAAAGGACATAAGAATTCCAAAGCCCGTCTCATTTTGATTTAATATTTCTCTAGCAAACACTGGAACAAGTACATTGAAGTTTGGAGCAAAAGTACCTATGACAGCTGTAACAAATAAAGTATATAGAAGAATCTTCTTTTTATAGATGTATTTAAGCCCTTCCTTTATTTCTCCAATTATCTTTTTATCCGTTGGTTTGATTTTAGTTTCCATTGGCTTTATAAAGAATAAACTTATTAATACTGCCCCAAAACTTATGGCATTAATGAAAAAGCAAATTGCTATTCCTGCATAACCCATTATTATTCCGGCTAATGCGGGTCCAATAATTCTAGCTAGATTAAATACCATTGAATTTAAAGCAATAGCGTTCATTAAATCTTCTTTTCCTACAAGTTCTATAATAAAGGATTGTCTTGTTGGCATATCAAGGGTATTAACTAACCCAAGAACTGTCGCAGCAATTAGAATGTGCCAATACTGAACCTCTCCCGTAAATACTAATATAGCTAAAACAAGAGTAATCACTAGAGAGGACAATTGAGTAACGATTAAAATTTGTTTCTTAGGAAACTTATCTATGATTACTCCTGCAAATAAGGAAAACAATAGTACAGGAGTAAATTGAAGAGTTCCGATTAAACTTAGTAAAAAAGGTGAATTGGTTAAGGTATATGCAAGCCATGGTTGAGCTATGTTTTGCGTCCAAGTCCCAATCAAAGAAACGCACATACCAATCCAATAATATCTAAAATCCTTGTGCTTTAAGGAAATAAAGGGGTTATTAAATTTCCCCTTAACTTCTTTAGTTATAATCATATAATCACGCTTTCAATTTTAGTAGCAGCTCGTATCTACAGGCACATCTCTAAAATCTTTCTTACAGCCTCTTCATCCAATGGCTCATAAGCATATTGCAAAGCTCCATGTAAAACTGCCGCTTTTGCCATCTGTTCAAAGTTCGCAGTATCAATTCCAAGTTCAGTTAAAGTCATTGGAATTCCACACTCTTTAAAAAATTCCTCTGTAGCATCTATTCCTTTATTAGCAGTTTCATATTTATCTTCAGCCACTGGTAAATGCCATACATTAACTGCATAATCAACAAACTTATCAACAGTATTTTCATTTAATATGTATCTCATCCAGCTAGGAGTTAATATAGCTAAACCTACTCCATGAGTGATGTCGTAGAAGGCACTTAATTCATGCTCAATTGGATGACAAGTCCAAGCTCCTTGTTTTCCACTTCCACAAAGTCCATTTAGTGCCATAGAACTTGCCCACATTAAATTGGCTCTTGCTTCATAATTTCTTGGCTCTTCTAATGCTATAGGACAATATTTAATACATGTTTCAAGTAAGCCTTCTGCAAATTTATCTTGCACAAAGGTTCCTTTTGTTTTATTAAAATATTGCTCAAATACGTGAGACATAATATCTGCAGTACCAGCTGCTGTTTGTATTGCTGGCAACGTATATAAATATTCTGGATCAAGTATTGAAGTTTGAGGTATCATATTTGGAGACGCAGTTCCAAGCTTCTCATTAGTATCCATCTTTGAAATAACTGCGTTTTTATTCATCTCTGAACCAGTAGCAGCTAAAGTTAAAACAGTAACGATCGGTAAAACCTTGCCTATCTTAGATGGGTCTGTAACTAAATCCCATGGATCTCCTTGATAATAATGTGCAGCTGCTATAACCTTTGCACAATCAATAGCACTTCCTCCACCAACAGCTAAAACCACATCAACATTGTTTTCTTTGCAAATTTCAGCGCCCTTTCTTACAGTTTCAATTCTTGGATTTGGCTCAACCCCTGCTAATTCTAAGATATTGGATTCCTTTAATAATTCTTGTATTCTATCATATATTCCGTTTTTCTTAATGCTTCCACCACCGTAAACAAGTAAAACATTTCTGCCATGTCTATTTATTACTTCTGAAAGCTTTTCAATTTGGCCTCTACCAAACAACATTTCTGTATAAGCGTTAAATCTAAAGTTTTCCATCTTCATTCTCCTTTTACTACTTAGCTAGTTAATTTACTAATTACTAACTTGCTGTTAATTTTTCTGCTTCTCTAATTTTTAGCCTCTATATAAAAATTATACTTCTTATAGTTAACTTTAAGTCAATACTTTATAGTTAATTACTTGCTTTTTTCCATATACATTTGAAATTTATTCATATTACTTTTCTATCCCCATCACCGGGGTCAACTTCAAGTAAAAACAACCAAAAATGTAAAAATGTATTTTAACAAAAACCATATTAGTGAATTTACAGTCTAAATAAATATAAGCACAAAATAATCTGTTATATTATGTTAGGAGAAAATACTATGAAGAAAATTACAATAATTATTTCTATCTGCCTTGTTTTTGCTTTGACTTTTTCAGGTCAATTAAGTGCGTTTGCACTATCTAATTCTGCATCGGAGGTTTCCACATCCATTGATGTAAGTGATATTACACTTTCCCCTGAAGCTGATGCAACTTTTAACAAAGACGTTGCTAATGATGATGTTTTTATAGAGTTAGTTACTTCAGCAACAATACATAGAAAAAAAAATGTATCACTAAATGATGTTCATGGAGGTAAAAGCATTAAACTTTATGGAATTAAAAACTCTGAAAATATTTTGCAATCGCTGTATGATTCTTATATTGCAACTGGCACTATGCAAAGTATGATTGATCCAGACTATGGTATCTTGAAACTGTATGTTAACGGGAATAATGAATTTGTTGATTCACTAGCTTTTACAAGAGAAGGAAACTTGCCAGGTGCTAAGGCAAAAAATGGTTGGATCGAAGTTGGTTCTGGAATTGCTACTTCAAAAGATGACCCTTTAGTAAAATATTCTCAGGATGAAAATCTTAAAAACTTAATCATATCCCTTGGTATTGAAAAGGCTGAAAATATTAAATTAATATCCTCAATACCGAATACAGATATGCGTACTTCAATTTATTTTGTACAAAACAACGAAGAATTTCTCATTCCTCTTGAGGATGTTTCAAATTGCATGAAAGCATCACAGGTTTATAAAGTCAGTGATATTTTTCAAAACTATTTAAAACCTATACTTGATTTCCAAAAAGAAAATGCAAAAAAATATGCCAATGTTGATCCTAAAGATGTACCGTATGGTTTACTTCCATATCCAAGTAATTTACCTGTTATAACAGCAATTGATATGCATACTTATGGAACAGATAATTTATTGTTTGCTGAGCAAACACCTATGAGCAATAGCGATAGCAATCGTGATTCTTGGTGTTTGTTTGGAATTCTGCCAGTAGCTGCGATACTAATTATTTGTGGAATTGTTATTGTGGTTAGGAAAAACAAAAAAGTATCATCCTAAGTATTAACTGAAGATACTCAAGAAAAACCAAAGGTACCTTTCATCGAATCTGATAAAGGTACCCTGTTTTCATATAAAATTTATTTATCTCGCTAATTGAGGATATCACTTCTCTCTATCTTGGGTTCTTTTTACCACCACAAATTTTGAATTCTTATCATTTTCATCTATATAAGTGTAGTCTCCATTCTCATTTTTCTTAAGTCCTAAGGATGCCATTTTCTTTTTTGAACTTTTGTATTTTGTAGTCATTTATATCACCTCTCGGTGATTATTTTTAACTATTCGGCTTTATATTATCCTCAAAATCTAATCAATTCTACTTTGATATTCTCCACTTATATATTTCTTTTTCTACTTTTACTACTGTAGATAATTATTAATCTCTGCGTTGTTACTACTTCTATATTAGATATATATAAGTTGCAATAATGAAACTACATTTAAAAGACTGTGGTAAAACCATAAAATTTGATAAGTTATGAAATAACTTTATTGGATTATATATTTTTTATTCATTTTTTGAAACAGTCTAAGCACTCAATGGTAGTCACAAATCTAACCCCATAATCATATCCAAATATTGCGCCTTCAGTGTTTAATGCAGTATTTATCCAAATTTCAATGTAAATCTCATTTGCTTTTAAGTGGTCATAAATTACAAACTCAAAATATCCTTCACTACTTGAAAATTCATATCTACTAAACTCAAGTTTTTTCCCTTTAATGCAATTATGTCCTCTAGTTTTTTTATAAAATTTTCAATTTCAAAAATAGTAAATGTTGGCCCTGTTCCTCAGAATAGTTGTGGACTTTATCACTAAATATTAATTTTAATATAAAGGGGATCCAATTTTCAAAATTTGTTCTTTCTTTTTTTATATCCAGATACCGATCATTTAATAAGTCTAACTCAAACATAACATTCTTTTCAATGTTGCAAATTATTGGCATATTGTACCTCCTAATCTGGCAACGAACTATATCCACCATTGTTATTCAACATCTTAGTGGCATCTTTCCAATTCTTTAATAATTTAGTGTTGCCTCCCACTGTAGTAACTACTTCATCATCTTTATTAGTAATAACAACATCATAATAGTTACGCAATATACTATTCTTCCGCCAGTTTAATATAAACGTTACAACAGCAAAATTTATAGTTATATATAGTTTTTTCTAATTGAAATTCTATACTTTTTCTTTAGATGATTGTAGAATTATAAGAAATAAAGAAGAAATCAGTTACATTAAGTGTTATGCCATTGATTAGAAAGCAATTAGTAAAGCCTGTAACAATCAAAAGTTAATTTATTAATCACTAACTTACTGTTAATTTTTAGATTCTATATAAAAGGTATATTTCTTATACTTAACTTTAAGTGGATACTTTAAAATTAAATTCTATACATAGATTTTAATTTTCCACTCGTTCCATAGTATTTATATATTATAAGCATGAAAAATACTAAGTATTTAATGTATCTTGTCATTGTACAGATTCTTCTTGATTTTACTCTATATTCATTCTATTAAAATACACTAATCTATTTTATCCACTGCTTACATTTATAAGGTACCCATTTGTTACTTTTGTACATAAAAATAATTATAAAGACAAAAAGAAACCCAGTACTACATCAATAAAATACTAGGTTTCCTTTAACAAAATTTACTTTATATATCCTTGAATCCAATTCTGCGCTGTTCCACTACAGATTAAATAATCATGATGATTAAAACATATTAAATATTCAAATTTATTATTTGTAATATAAAATTCAAAAGCATAGGTTTCTCCCAGCACATTAACTATATCATGCCCATTAGAGAAAAAGAAAGATCTTTCTTCATCATCAAGATCAAAAAACATAATAGCATCTGAATCAATAAAATCATCTATCCATTTCCATGCATCTTTGTCGTTTATTGATTCGCGACATGTTAACTTCTCCCATAAGAATACCTTACTTTCCTCATTACCTGCATATTTCTTTATAATTGAGTTAACAATATTACTTGTCTCTTCTTTTGATAATTCTTCAACTTTAATACTTAGTTCCCTTATCGCGACTCTGATTTGTTCATAAATAGTCCACATTCCCCTTAATCCTTTCTTTAATTTATCTTCCTCTATTTACTGGAACATTATCAACAAAAATATGGCCTCTAGTTCCACCTCCACTATTGCGTTTTCCTCCTGTTTTATATCCAATATATGGTATATTTGGCCCATCAGTAACATGCCCCATATCTATACTAACTTCTGCTCCATTTTTTGCTTTCCATTCAACTGGAAATGACTTACCATACTTATCTTTTCCCCACTTAGTAACATTAAAATCCGATTTTTGTAAGCCTGTTTTTTCAAACGCTTTCGCTAACGCTTCATCAAATGTTGAATTTCCTCTTAAATCAATATCTGAACCTTGTTTAAATTTATAACCAGTTATTTCTCCTAGTTTAGTATTAACTCCTCCCCCACCTGACATCTCAGCCAAGTAAATCAGTTTCTGCATATCAACAGCTGCATTTGTACCGCAAACTTCCAAAGCTGCTACATCATGGATTGCAGTGGCTACACCAGCTAAATTTAATGATACTCCAAAAGTAGCACCTACTCCTGTTAAATCTAGCGCTAATCCACCACCGCATTGGTATATAATGAAATGTAACCCTCAAAATATTACTGTTAATAAAATACCCCCTCTATAGAAACAGCCTTATTTTAGCTGTCCACTATAAAGGGGGCATATTAAATCAATCTAAGTTTTAAAAACTTCTCCTAATTATTCTCTTTCTTTTCTTCTTGCTAATCCAACAACTGCTGCACCAGCTAAAAGTATTAATGCACCTAGTCCTAAAAGTACATTTTTATCTACTGGGGAACCAGTTTGTGGAAGAGTTGTTGTGATTCCATTACCATTGCTAGGATTTGATCCAGGATTTACTCCAGGATTTACTACTGAAAGATCTAGCTCTTTATCAGTTACAACATAATCACTAAAGTGTTCTATATAAACTGTACAATCTCCGCCTTCAGCTACAACAGGGCTATCAACAAGCTTATATTTGCTATTCTTATCAACAAAATACACGAATAATTTTTTTCCGGTATAAGCTGGATCAACCTTGATGTTCATATTTACTTTTCCACCAAATTTACCGTCTGCTAAATTATTTTCAAAGCTATATCCTGCAAGAAGTTTCGCTCCTTGTCCTTCTATAAACTTCTTAACTGTATCATTTTTTAATACTTTAGAAATTAATTTAAGGTCAACTAAATTTGAATTAATTATAGTATCTAATACTGCTTTATCATCAAATTTGAAAGAAACTTTATCCTTAACAACTAAAATTTTATTATTATTTTGTTTTGCAAGCTTGAAAGCATTTACTGGAATGATATCTGAGTCAGGAGTAAATATAATTTCTGTATCTTTAACTGCTTCTAATTTACTTAGTAAATCTTGTGCTCCTGAAGCTACATTTGTTTTAACTGCTTTGATGTCATCAATGTACATTGTTGAATCAACAGTAATTCCCGCTTGTCCTTCTGGAATGATTGTATTACACCAAACACCGATTCTATCTATATTCTTTGGATCAAAAATTCCTTTATTCTTTCCAACAAATTTGCTGAAAGGTATTGTAAGAAGTTTAGCTTCTTTTGTAGCAGCAAATTCTGGTAGATGAACTTCAAAATCTTCTCCTTTTGAAGTTATTTGAACTACTAGCTTTTGACCATAACCATCTGGTTTTATCCAAATTTGTAGTGCATCATATGGAGACCAATCTTTTCCCATATTCTTTGTCATACCAGCCCAACCTTCAGATGCTTTTTCTGTTGAAATTTTGTACTTGAAGGCAACACCATATTCTCCGTTGTTATGCTCTCCAACTTTGTTAGTAGTCATTGGAGTTATGCTACATCCAGGTCCAAAGTTAGTTGACCATTGAGTTCCTAGTAAATCATCATTTCCATAGTAGTACTCAAAGTCATCACCCATAGCTGGATTTACTGGCACTTCTTTTATGTTAAACATTACTTTTACAGTATCATACACTTGTCCACCTACAGTTAAATCAATAGTACCAAAGGTTGGAGCTATAGCTTTTAATATTTCATCTGTAACTTGAGCAGTATAAGTAGTTCCATTAGCTGCAGCTTTTAATGTCTTGATAACTACTCCATCGCTATTCTTAAGAACAAAACTTACTTCTTTATCTGTATTTTTAACTGTAGCTTGCAGTTTGCTAGCTTCTAACATACGAGAGCCTGAAGTAGGAGCAACCATAAAGCCTGTAGTATTTGTATATGCATCAGTATTAGTTACATTTAAACTACTAAAATCACCTACGCCATCAGCAAATACTGATTTCTCGTCATTATAGAATTTAATAAAGCTGTTAAGCATTTCATGACCATGAGTTTCATCAGCCATATAAGGCATAAATATACCTGATGTTTCGCCAAAGTTAGCCCAAGTTAATAAATAAGCTGCATTTGTTGAAGCTACAGTATTTAACACATCCTCAAACCATGTAACTCTCTTGTTTCCTGTTACCTTCATACCATTGAAACCTGTACAAAGGATACCAGCTTCTGAAACTGCTGTAACCTTATTATGTTTAGCAGCTATTCCATCTATCATTTTCATGTTATCAGCTAAAATAGTAGGGAAATTATCCGTAAGGGTTGGATTTTGATTATATAAATCCATTGCCATTACGTCAACATACTCATCACCAGGGTAACGATCTAAGTAAGACGCTTCATTTTCGAAAGTACCATTTGGAGAATAAACATATATTAAGTTATGAGTATCTTTTACATCACGCATGTAGTCTACTGTATATCTCCAAACATTTCTAAATCCAGCTTGGTCACAAGTTGCAGATCCCCACCAGAACCAACCACCGCTGTTTTCATGGAAAGGTCTGAATAACACTGGTATACCTCTTGCTTCTAATTGATTCGCATAATCAGCAATTATATCCATGTAACTAGTGAATACTTCGTTTAAATCTCCACCTGGTAAAATTCTTTGCATTACATTACCAGTAGTTGTATTAGGTGTATATCCGGTAAAATCCCATTTACCATCTTTTTTCTTTCCTTTTTCTTTAACTAAATCAAAGTTAGGCATATGCATAGATAAAGTAATGATTGCACCTTGTTTTGCTGCTTTTTCACTAAGGTCTGCTACATAAGTAGCTGCAGATCTTGGATCTCCATCTGGCACTTGAAGTTCTGCCCCAGTTAAAGAAAGTGAATCTATACCCACTACGCCTGAAATAGAACCGGTCATATCCATTGTATCTGACTTAGATAATTTACTTGAACCAGCTTTGCTATGTAAATCATTTTGGTGTCCAAATATTAAATAATCTGACTCTCCAACAGCTTTTAAATAAGCATAAAGGTTAGCTGTATTAGCTATGGACTTTGAATCAATTAAGCTCACTGTGCTAGGAATGTTTAATTTACTTGGCTCAACCTTTGTTTGCGCAGTTGGCTCTACAGTTTTTAACACATATTTTTCTGTAGGTGCAGCAATCTCCCCTTCTATAAGCTTTATATTGTCTATATAGAACTTACCAGCATAGTTGCAATTTTTTCCAACTGTTTGAAGGAAAATTCCATGCAAGCCTTGTTTCTCTGTTATCTTACTACCAAATGTAAATGTAAGTGTTTGAACTTTATAATCACCTACAGTAGTAAACTTGTCCAAAGCTAATGTTTGCACATCAGCAGCTTCAGTCCATGTCCAAGGTGATGGACCCATTTGTGTTGCAGCTTTTAAAGCCAATGTTCCATCATAAGTAGCATCCTTAGGTAATATTACATCAACAGAAAGCTTAGCACCTTCTACTATAGGATCAGCATATTCATATTTAAATTCTATATCTCTTTGATCCCAGCTTTGCCCTTTATCAAAGGTATAATCAAAACCTAATACAGTGCTACCGTTTATACCACTTACAAGACTTGAGTTCTCTGGAAGTTTTGTACTACTTTCAAAATCATTAGTATAGTAAACTTTTTTATTAGTTGAAGGAGCTACTCCATCAATTAACTTTACGTTGTCTATAAGAACTTTACCATTATAATCACAATAGTTACCAACCACTTGAACGATAATTGAGTTTAATCCTTGTATTGATGCAATTTCATCCCCAAATGTAAATTGAATAGTTTGAACCTTATAATCACCAACAACAACAAATTTACTTAAGTCTATGGATTGTTCTTCTGTGGCTTTTGTCCACGCCCAGTTTGCACCTAATTGTGTTGCAGCTTGTAACTTAAGTGTTCCATTATATGTACCGTCTTTTGGTAATATAACATCTACAGATAATTTAGCTCCTGCTGTTATAGGATCTGCATACTGATAATTCATTTGAATATCCTTTTGATCCCAATCTTTGCTCTTATCAAAGGTATAATCAAATCCTAATGCAGTGCTTCCATTTATACCACCTACAAGATCTGCAGCTGTTTTCTTTTCTGGAAGTTTTGATGCATCCTCAAAATCATTGCTGTAAATAACTGTTTGTGTAGTTCCTTCTGCTTTAACCTCCAATACCGTAGCTGGAGCTGCAGATAAAGTTAAAGCTAGAGCCACAAGTGCTGCTAAACCCTTTTTAAATCTTCCAATTCCCATTGTTTTTCCCCTTTTTATATAATTTTCTTTTAGTAACATTAATATGAAAATTATAACACATTTACATACCACTTTAAACCATAACTTTCATCTATCATGATTATAAAATACTTTAAAAAGGAAGAGTATAACGTTTTTTCAGATTTCTTAACATCTTTTCTGGTGTTTAAACCTTTTCAGAAAACATTTTCATTGACCTCTATAGAACCTTGCTGAAATTAAGTAAACTTCGTTGTTACATTTAGTATTTATATGAATCATATATGCAAAAGCCTCCGCACAAAAATTTGAGTAAAGGACTTAAAGTACAATTAATTATATGGTTATATTATGCAATAACCTATCTTTTCTTAAGCTTTTATGTTATAAGAAATCACAAAGTATATCACAACTATCAACTAGGTATAATAAAGCTATTATGTATAAGTTACATTATTGAAATTTCATCAAAATTCTATGGATATATTAAAAAATCAATACACCCATGAAAATTCTTTATTAAACTTATATATAAATACTCCATTGATTATTTTTTAGTAAGCAGAAATATATACACTGTAAGGGGATAAAAATGAAAATATTTTATAAGATGACTTTAATCTATATATTGCTAATATCCTCAGCCTTAACAATACCATCACAGGCTTATAATTCAAACAGTATTCCATGTAGAAACTTGGAAACACCTTTTAAAGTAGCGGTGTTATTAGGGCATACTGGTACACATATTATAACTGCACTAGGAGAAAGCTTAGAAAAAGTTGAAAAGGATAATAGTGATAAAATTGACTTTATTTTTTACGATGCTCAAGTAAATCAAGATATACAAAATCAACAACTAGATTTAGTACTCAAAGAAAATAACATTGACCTAATTTTATTAGAGTTAGTGGAATCTAATAACACTAAACATGTTTTAGACAAAATCAAAGGTCATAATCTTCCTGTAGGTTTTATGGGTGATGCTGATATAATACCGATAAATTCTTATAATAAAGCCTATTGGTTAACTATAAATGCAGAACAAGGTGGCATTCTACAAGGTAATATTCTTGTGGATGCCTGGAACAAAGATAAACCAAAAATAGATATTAACAAAGATAATATAATGCAGTATATTGTCCTATTAGGTACTCCTGGCAATATATATACTGATGTAAGAATAAGGTCTTGCCTTTCTACACTTAATGATCATCATATAGGAACCCAAGAAATAGCGTCAAAGGTTTGCTATTGGAGTGAAGATATGGCTAAAGATACTGTTGAAAATTTATTATTGACCTATAGTAACAAGATTGAAGTAATAATTTCTAATGATGATGTTATGGCTATTGGTGCTATTAAGGCTTTGCAAAAGTTTGGATACAATAAAAATCCAACAAAAGTTATTCCTGTAGTGGGCTTTGATGGGATACCAGAAGCTTCATCCTTAATAAGAAATAGGCTTATGACAGGAACAGTTATACAAAATCCAGACCATATTGCTATGAATACTTTTAAAATTGCCTTGAATATACTAAATAACAGAAATCTTATTGAAGGAACGGACTGTTTAATTGACCCTACTGGAAAAATAATATATATACCTAATCATGGGATAATAACTTATCTACATTATTTGCAATCATAATAAAAAATCATAATAAAGATATTAAATTCTTCACCACTAACAAATTAATTCATCATTTTCAATCTACAGCATCAGTTACAATACAAGGAGAAAAAAATGAAAATATTTCATAAATTAACACTAATTTTATTAAGCCTTCTAATCTTAACATTAGCTATACCAGAGCCTAAGGTTAATTTAACTACTATCCCCTGTACAAATACTGAAAAACCTTTTAAAGTTGGAGTATTATTAGGTTATACTACTGCATATCTTCTTTCATCGTTTCAAGAAGATTTAAAAAAAATTGAAAGCGTAAACAGTTCTGTAGTAGATTTTATATTTTTTGACGCACAATCAAATCAAAATATACAAAATGAACAACTTAATTCCGTCTTAACTGAAAATAAAGTTGATCTTATAGTGTTACATTTAGTAGACCCTCGCAATACTAAATATGCTGTGGATAAAATTAAATCTCATAATATCCCCGTAGCTTTTATCGGCTACGCTTCTATAGCTGAGGTCAATACTTACAATAAAGCTTATTTTGTAACTACCAATCCAGAACAAGGTGGAAATATGCAAGGTCAGATCCTTGTGGATGCCTGGAACAAAAGTAGAGGAATGATAGATTCTAATAGAGATAATATTATGCAATATATCCTTCTTCTAGGGGATCCTAGTAATGTCTATTCAGACTTAAGAACTCGCTCTTGCCTTGATGCAATAAATAATTCTAATATACATACTCAGGAACTAGCTAGCAAGGTTTGCTATTGGCGAGAAGACTTAGCCAATGATGCTGTTTCCAATTTCTTTTTACAATTTGGCAACAGGATCGAAGTAATAATTGCTAATGATGATGTAATGGCCATTGGTGCTATAAAAGCTTTGCAAAAGTATGGTTATAATGCTGGAAACAAGATGAGCAATATATCAGTAGTTGGCTTTGATGGAGTACCAGAAGCTATAGAATTAATAGAAAAAGGAGATATGACAGGAACAGTCGTTCAAGACACTGCTTATGTTGCTGATAATATCTTCAAGATTACAATAAACATGCTTAACAATCGAAATCCTGTTGAAGGCACTGATTGCACAATTGGCCCATTGGGAAACATAATTTCTATACCTAATCGTGGAGTAATATTCTCCTCAACTTAATCAATGGTAAAGCTTATTTATACATAAGCTCGCCATATAGAAAAAATTAAAACTATCCTTGAATAGTTAGTAAAAAATTTAATATAAATACAGCGAGTTTTACTCAAATTACCTCATGTAAGATAAGTTTTAAAGAATACAAAGCATTTCTTCAAAACTTATCTTATTAATAGATACTAGTTTCAAAGAAATGCTTTTTAAAATATTGCTATTGCTTTAAGAAATTTAATTTTAGTGATTATGATTTTTAAACTCCACCGATTCTATTAAAAGGATATATAGTAAATCTTGCTTTTCCTATAATATCTTCTCCTTTAACAAAGCTACTTTGATTCCAATACCTACTATCTAGAGAATTAGACCTATTATCTCCTAATACAAAGTAACTATCCTCTGGCACTGTATATGTACGTCCAGCTATCCCTCCTGGATTTTTTACATAACTTTCATCGAGACTTTCTCCATTAACAGAAACTTTTCCATCCTGTGCTATCTCTACTACATCTCCAGGTTTTCCAATAAGTCTTTTAATGAGCCTATCCTTATTTTCTGGTATAGTAAATACAACTAAATCTTCTCTTTCTAGTTTTTCAGGTTTATAAACTTTAGTAACCATAAGTCTATCACCTTCCATAATAGTCGGATACATAGAACTTGTTGGCACCTTAATATTAAAGAATACATACTTATTTATTAAAAGCGCTAATATTATAGCTGCTGTAATTGGCAAAATCCAATCTAATAAAAACTGTTTACTCTTGCTTTTTTCTACACTATTTTGTATTTGATTTTCCATATTTATCCCTACCTTCTTAATAATTTATTCTTCCTAAAGAAATTTATATATGATTAATACCGTTTCTTTGCTTATAGATAACCATAGATAATTCTCAGGTTGTCCAATAAATTTTGTAACTATGTTTTAAAACCATATTTCAAACCTCAAGCTTTTTATAAGTATTGAACACTAAAATTTAAACTATCTATCCGACAAATCGGTTATATATTTAGAACAGGGGATGCGGTTTTTAATAATTTAAACTATGTTTATGAGTATCTATAACTCATCCTTATACCAAACTCTTTATGACTTCTCTCAAATATCTAAAGGATACAAAACATTCCTCTCCATTATCTAAGAAAATCCTTCTGTTTATTTTATCAATCTCTTTTATATGACTCTTATTTACAACAAAACTTTTATGGCAGCGTAAAAAATTACTATCTAGCTTTTCTAATACCGCTGATAAAGTGCCGTAAAATTCAATTTGCCTGTCCTTGGCATGAATTCTTATTTTATGTGAAGCAGTAGCAGTCTCAAAGAACACTATTTCTTCAAAAGGTATATTTATCATAGCTTCATCAGTTTCAACGCTAAGGATTTGTTTATGATTTTTTGCTACACTTCTTTCTACAGCCTTCATTAGTACTGCCTCTATTCTACCTCTCATCTGAGCTACATTATCCTTAATAATAAAATCTAAAGCTTCTAGTTTATACTCAAAGGTAAGATAACTCATTTCTGAATGACTTGTTATAAAAACCAGAAAACAGTTTGGCCACTTTTCTCTGATATATTGCCCAAGCTTTATGCCATTTATGTTCTGTTTTAAATCTATATCTAAAAATGCGATAAAATTTCCTTCTATCTCTTTAATGCAAGCTGTCACCTCATTAATTTTACTGGTACTTACTATTATTTTTGCATCAAGCTTTTCTCTGATAATAGTGTTTTCAATAATTTCAGTAATTGACTTTCTCTGTTTTTCATTATCTTCAACTATAATCACCTTAAGCATTATGGTTCTCCTTATGATTTCTTATTAAAAGCCTTTGTTTAAAAACGCCTAAATCTCTATCAATCTCACTGTTTAACGTTACATTTGGATATTTGGAGTCTATAATTTCTTGTACATTTGAAAGTCCTATGCCATGACCTTCTCCCTTTGTTGTAAAACCTACTCTAAATATTTCTTGGATTTCTGGAACATCCTTTTTACAGCTATTATTTATTATCAATACCACAGTATTATTCTTATTAATGATGCCAAAATCTAATTTCTTTTCTCCACTTAACCTTGCTCCTTCTATAGCATTATCCAGTAAGATTCCTACTATCCTGCATAAATCAACCACATTCATATTAATATTATCGATACTTTCTTCTATGTCAATAAATACATTGATCTCATAGTTTATAGCTTCTATTAACTTTGCTGCAAGAATCCCTTTAAGAGGCTTTATTTTTATATTTCCTAATAAGGCTAGGCGTATATTTGCTTTACTCATATCTGCTGAATATGGATAAATCTCTTTATCGAAATACTCTTTTAAGCCTTCTAAATCATCAGTTTGCAGATAGCCACTTATAGTAGTTAATATGTTGTTGTAATCATGTTTGAAGCTTCTGAATTCCTTCATCATACCTTCTAACAATTCCGAATATTGTTCAAGGTGCTTATTATCATTTTCAGCCTGAGTTTTTTCATATTTACCTTTTAAACTTTCCTTGTAAATTATCAAACATAATATTATGAAAGCCAATAATATTATGGTAAATACTATACTTACATAATCTAGCTTTATAATTGCAATTGCAAACAAATATATAAACATATAAACCACAAGAAAACTCAAAAACACAAAATATGTACTATACTCAATAAGTTTTTCATTTTCAACTGGGTATTTATCATATATCTTTGTGATTATAAAGCTCATGCCATAAGCAAGTCCAGCTGTAAATAAAAACTGTACCACTCCTATCATGTTGTCTGGGATATTAGTAAGCCCTTGTAAAGTCTGTGAAATAACCATAGAAAATAGCCCTGAAAGTATAAAAAATATTCCCATAAAAAAAGAAATTTTAAATTTTCTTGACTTTACATACATAAGTATAAAAATGATAACAGCTAAAGAGAGCTGTGCCATATATTTTTCTCCTCCAATTTGTCAATAAGGATTTTATTACCATAGAATATATTATATCACAGCAACACTCTCATAATCCTATTGTAAACTCATATTGAAGCTACAATTAATTAGATTTTTTATTATTGGTGCTAATGGAAAATACCCCTATATCCATGCTACTAATCGGATACTTAAAGCTTGATCCATATTAACCAAAAATACCCTTGTATCCATACAAACACCCTGCTCCAATGAGAAACAACCCTTTAGGTAAACTAAAGATACCACTTACTATAAAAATAACAGCAACAGAAAGTCTAAATATTTTTCTAGTCTTATCATTTTTAAATATCATAAAAAACATCTCCTTTAAACTGCTTTATAATATAATAATAGTTTAAAAGAGATGCTTGTATTTATTTTTTGCTTATGACGCAATTATGTTGCTTAAATTGAATATAGGGCTCCTAAAGTTTACGGTTGGGAAAATATTTTTACGGTTATGCTATAATTAGATTGTTTTAACTTTTAACACTACTTTTTATACATTACACAATCGGCTAAATCTAATATAATTCCTGCTTTTCTAAGAAAGTCTAAACCTAATAAACCATTAACTCTTTCATAAGGATCTATCTCTCGAAAATCTACTTTTAAATTGTCTAGCTTAATATTAGCACAAAATAAATCAACAGAAGTATATATTAGTCCATTCTTTTGCTGTAATTTGATTTTCATTTTATACTCCTTCTGATTCCAATATGTTTGATTTTTTCAATTCTTACTTCCTCATGATTTGTACTATACACCAATTGAGAACTTTTACATTTTGCAAATTCTTTCATAGCTTCTCTAGCATCCTTAATCGCCTTGATTATAGCAACATCATCAACATATTTTATGGATTCATCTTCATGAAATTCTAAAATTTGAAATTTAACAAATTGATTTGGATATAACTCCCTAACTTCACTCCATTTCATATTTTCACCCTTCCACTGAAAATCCTCAGCAACCCAGTATATTCTCATTATACCTTAATTTAAGTTAATCTGTTTTTTGTACTTATTACTAGTTAACATATAAAATATTTTTTAAGGTCTTAGATTTCTTAAAAAGAAAATATATCTATAGCTATATCATCAAGGATTTTTTTAGGTAAAGCTTTAATTTTTTCCTCATATTCTACTGGTAGTGATTAGTAATATTATGTATTAAACTTACTGTAGATTATGTTTATTTTGAACGCAAAAAATAGTGCTCTCCTTCATATGCATTGCCTTCACAGAAGTCAATTTTTAATAATGTATTCCGCCTTTCAACAGCTTGAGGTATTGCCTTAGTTGCAATCATATCAACCTCAAACAAATCAAAAAAGTTCTCGTTACAAACACTAAATATTTCGTTTAAGCAATCTGCATTTTCGTATTCAGAAGAAACATCAACTCGGAGTATTCCCGTTTTAATTTTATATTTACCAGCATAACCAAACATTTCTACTGTTCCAATAGCTTTAGATAGTGATTTATCTATAATTGCAAAGCGTATAAATTCTTGTTGAGAATATGCACAAAGCCAAGCTTTAGTACATTGTAACATATCCTCAATTGTGTAAATACAAAAATCACCTGTACACCTATCAGAGTTAAAAATTTTTTGTGCCTTACTATCAGAATAACATTTAAGTAGACCTTCGGAATCTTCTTCTGAAACGAGTCTTAAAATAAAACTTTCTGTTTCAAAAGTAGGGCATATTTCATATGGGTTCTTCATAAAACTCCTCCTCATGATGTATATTATATAAACTTTCTTCGCTTCACATTTCTTACCATTGTGCCACAAAAATCTACAATTCTCTATTTACTTTATTATACAACATGTAGAGGTATAACTTAAAATATTTTACATGTATTATACATAGATTGCTTCTCTAATCCTAAAATCCTTTAATTTTGTGTCAGTATGAGAGGTATGGGATTGAACCAATAAATCTTATGGACATTCTATAATCTACATAGCTTTGAAATTCTAAAAGCATATAGAAGAAAACCTCATGCTCACCTATCCTTGCCTTATAAACTATATCTGATTCTAATTCCTCATAATCAGAAAGCACATAAGATTTATCTACTAAAACTAAGTTTTCTTTCGTTAGTTTACTTCCCCAAGTATTACTTACAAAGGTTTGTATAAGACTTAAAAACGTTTCTTTATTTGAAAATAAGTCCTTATAGCTTTTATCATGAAGGTTATTCTTTTTATTTACTATTCTAATCTTGTCTTTATTATTTTTTTCATTACTTTTGCTCATATTACACCTCTATTTTATCATTTTGTATATCTCTTTAAAATAGCTGCTATAATATGATTATTGACACCAATACAAACATTTATTCGCACCATTCTCCAACCATATATGATTAATATCATTATTATAAAAGTTAAAAGCAAAGAAAAAAGTGCTCACCGTCATAACAAGAGCACTGATTTCTTATCTATTATTTAAACACTTCTAACTTTCTATATTTTTACCTAATCATGAGTGTACTATTTGTTAATCTGTTTTTTGTACCTGTTACTAGTCAAAATGTAAAATATGATTTGTATGATGGAATATACAACAAAGACTACACGAATATTTTCCCACATATACTTTCCTTCATTGACAACACTGAATATTGTATAAAAGAAATATCCTATGCATGATAAAGCGATGATTGGTGGTACAAGAAATACTGCTCCTAATTCCTTCATAGCTAGCTTGTTGATTTCTTTAGTAGTTAAGCCAAGTTTTATCAATTGTTTACTTCTTTCTCTATCTTCTTCAATAGAAGTGATAGTCTTAAAATATAGCACTGCTGCACTACCTATTAAGAACATCATTCCCATAGAACTAAACAAGAACAACATAAAACCATTTTCTTTCACAGTATATTGATTCTTCTCTTTTTTTATCGTCAAGGTATCACTTACCTTTTTTCCAAGCTTATTATTTAAACTCTTCTTTAACCCCTCGTAGCTTTGATTATCCTTTAAATTGATTAAAACATCATAAGTAACTGCTGCTTCTCCAAGCTTTTCTTTCATCATTTCATAATCTTCGTTATTAACAACAATAATGTCCCATCTACTGTAAATTTTGCTTTGAAAGTTATTCACCGTTGCAGCTACTTGCTCTCTTTGATTTTCTTTTGATACATACATATATTGATCTTCTGTACGTTTCTTTTTATATTCATCTAAAGGTGTTTTTTGATGAAGGCTTACGGGCAGTTTCTCATCTCCAGGTACTTTTTTAGCTAAATCAAAAATCATGTCTGAATGAAAAAATCTCCCTTCTTCCTCTATATGAGAATAAAGAACTTCTCCGCTACTTAAATCAAGCTGCTTTTTACCTAAGCTTATATAGTTTTCTTCACTTATAACCCACATATTACTATCATTAACGGAACAGATATCTTGATAAACTGCGATGTTAAGAACATTTAAGCCTTCAAGCTGAATATAATTTTTGACTTCTCCTAACTGCTCTGTAGCTATTGCTTTTATATCTTTATTTTTAGCAGTATCATTATCAACCATAAAACCTATATCATAAGGGCAGTTATCATTAATTCGTTTTTCTGTTAACTTATACATACCATAAGAAATAGATATAAAAATCATCGCCCCTGAAACCATTAATGTAACCACATATAAAACCGCTCTATAGGATGCGAATCTATGTAAAAGAGAATTAAGAAATAAAATGTTGTTATTATAGATACCCTTGAACTTTCTAAGTACCTTTACTACCGCAGTCATTGAAAAGCCTATTATTAAATAAACAGATACAACTGTCCCTATTATAGACGCAACTAGTAAATTACCATCATCCTTTACCATTTGCTTAATAGACATTTTAAAAGTAATAATAGAGGCTATAAAAATTATAAGTCCGATGATTCCCAAAATAATTCTGGTGCTTCCTACATCCTTCTTTACTTTAGATTTTAAAATATTGATAACTGAGTATCTTTTTAAAAATATTATTTGATAGATTGTAGTAAATAAAAATATTGCAGTAGAAATTAGAAGTATTGTTCCATAAGCTTTTATACTTAAAGAAATAGATATATTATCAAGCTTTAATATTTTTCCTATAGCCATATGGAAGAGCTTTGAAAATACACTTCCGCTAACAGTTGCAAATATAAATGATAACAAGGAAATTATTATATTTTCATAGCAGAGTATTTTTATTATCTCCTTTGATGTCAAACCAATGGTAAAATAAACGCCAAACTCTTTTCCTCTGTATTTGGTGAAAGAAACTGTTGTAAAGATTATAAATACTACTGAAAAAGCTACCATAAGTACAACTACTGATATAAAATTACCTTTTAACCTCATAACTGAGGCAACTTCCATAAATTCTTCACTAAAAACTAAGGTAAAAAACATAAATAGAATCCACTGAATTAGAGTGTTTCCAAGGAGGTATGCCGTATAATTCTTTATATTGTGTTTGATATTCTTTATTATCATTGAAGAAAAATCCATTATTCTTGCCCTCCTATCACTAGTTGAGCCTCTATTACCTTGTCAAAAAACTCCTTCCTGTTTCCGTTAGAGTTTATCTCAAGCTTAATGGTTCCATCCTTTATAAATATAATTCTCTTACAAAAGGACGCTGCAAAAGGATCATGGGTTACCATAACTATAGTTGAATTTTTTTCTTCATTAATCTTTTTAAAACTTTCCATAATGTTCATCGATGACTTAGAATCTAAATTTCCTGTAGGTTCATCGGCTAATATTATTTTGGGTTCCTTGATTAAGGCTCTAGCCTCTGCCACTCTTTGTTTTTGGCCACCTGAGATGTTATATGGATAGCTA
Organism: Clostridium cellulovorans 743B; assembly: GCF_000145275.1. Classification (NCBI taxonomy): domain Bacteria; kingdom Bacillati; phylum Bacillota; class Clostridia; order Eubacteriales; family Clostridiaceae; genus Clostridium; species Clostridium cellulovorans. Next base: position 1,356,881 of record NC_014393.1, on the reverse strand, counting down.
TTAGCAATATCCTTTAAACCAAAATATTCTATTAACTTGTTGACCTTCTCTTCTACGATTTTTGGTTTTACTCTATCTACGGTTAATGGAAATCCTATGTTTTCTTTCACTGTTAAGCTGTCTAAAAGATTAAAATCTTGAAATATGAATCCAATATTATTCCTTCTGAAAATAGCTAAATCATCCTTTTTCATAGTGAGAATATTTTTCCCATCTATAAAAATTTCCCCAGAAGTAGCTTTATCAATGCCAGCTAGAATATTTAAAAGGGTAGTCTTACCACTTCCGCTTGGACCCATTACCCCTAAAAATTCCTTCTCCTCCACCTTGAAAGATATATCATTAAGTGCCTTTATTGCTTGGGCACCTTTAAATGCATCATATACTTTAGTTACTTTCTTACTCTCTAAGACCTTCATATTAATAACCTCATCTCTCTTTAAAACTTTATCCGATGGCTACTATCCGTAACACTCCCTAGTGGGAGTTAACAGCCACTACGTCCCTGGATAACAATTTCTTTATTTATCTAAAGTATATTCTCTTTCTTTATATCCTCAAATTGATTTTACTTACCTAACCTTACATTGTTGAAAGGTTTCCTTCTAAACTATATAAGCAATTTATAACTATGTAATGAAATTGTGGCTTTCTTACCAGCTTTGCCGCCACTAAACAACCAAGACAACCTTTGAATAGTTTCTACTTTCATTTATGTTAACTTTATACTATAAACATTGATAGCAATGTTAGCTTAAGACTTCTTTAAAAATGTTAAGCTAAGACTTGTTTAAATAGGATATGCTAACAGTTGTACCCCTTGAAACCTCTGAATCTATTTGTATTTTTTCATTTAGATTATCACAAATACATTTGCACATATAAAGTCCTATTCCTGAAGATTTCTCTTCCTTTCGTCCATTACTTCCAGTAAAAAAAGCTTCAAAAACTCTAGATAATTCTTCTTTTCTTATTCCAATACCAAAGTCTTGTATATGAAGTGTAATATTACCGTCACTTTCTTCTACATAAAAACGTACTTTGCTTTCTGCTATTGAATACTTTATAGCATTACTTATAATCTGGCCAATAACGTACTTGCTCCACTTTTTATCTGATAATATAAAATAATTCTCCGGAATATCCACCTCTGGAAACACCTTTGCATAGATGAAGTTTCTTTTTTGAGAATTAATACATTCCTTCACTAATGCCTTTAAATTAATCTCTTCTGGCACATAATCCTTTGAGAATTCTCCAAGCCTAAATATGTTTAACACTTCTTCTAAATTCTTTTGAAGCAAGGAGTTTTCATCCCTTATATCCTTAACAACCTCACTATTTGGAAGCTTTTCTACAGCTAAATCTATCACTGCAACAGAAGTTTTCATGTTATGAATCCATTCTGTAAGCAGTTTATCCTTTTCCTCATTCTTACTCTCTAAACTATAGATTTTTGAGATGTATTCATTATGTATATCTCTAATTTCATCAAAGACCTCTTCAAAGACACTATCATCACCTTTACTATAAGCAGGACTTGTCTTTATCTCTTTAACATTTCTATAAAAAGTTCTATAGCTTAAAAATTTATATATTAAATAAACCACTAGACAAAATAAACATATCAAAAATGGATATAACATAAACTGACCTTCATATAAGAAAAAATAAAACAGCATTACAGAAATACAGCTGCATAAATAAAGAGAGATTGCTGCCTTCTCCTTTCTTAAGGTAATTCTAATTAGCTTACCTAAGGACATAACCAACACCTCTCTTTGTTTCGATTGTTAACTGTATTCCATTTTCCTTAAGCCGTTTCTTTAATCTTGTTATGTTCACTGTTAAGGTATTGTCATCAACAAATTCCTCATCATCCCACAAGGTTTCTAGTAAATCCTCTCTTGCAACAACTTTTTCGTAACTGCTGAAAAATATCTTAAGAAGTTTGTACTCATTTTTTGATAAAGAAATAGCTTTATCCTTTACCTTTAACTCCATACTCTCACAGAAAAGCTTTATTCCATTAACCTCTATAACATTTTCATTTTGATTATTAGCTCTTCTTAAAACAGCATTTATCTTTGCCAAAAGTATTCCCATACTGAAGGGTTTAGTTATATAATCATCAGCACCTAAATCTATCCCTCTAATTTGCTCTCCTTCTTCACTTCTTGAAGAAACTATAATTACAGGAGTGTCTAGCTTTTTTCTTATAACCTTTAGAAAATAGAACCCATCAAATTTAGGCAGATTTATATCTAAAAGAATTAAATCGCTTTCTGCTATATATATTTCTTCCTCGATATTATTAAAATCTTTTATGGTTTCTACTAGATAATCATAGGCACTTAAATATTCCTCCATGTACTTTATAAGCTTAATATCGTCTTCTATTAATAATAATTTTTTCTCATAGTATCCTCTTTATAAAATTTTATTGCACAAGTTAGATTTTCTATAAAATTATAACACAACAATATAGTTTTACTAAGCATCTGATACATTTTGTTAAAACTTGATATTTATTCTATAGGCAAGTACAATAAAACTATGTCATTGCTTTCAAGATTCTATTATGCAAAGCATCTATATTAAGTGACACTCTAAATCTTCGATTTAGTTAGTGGAACTTACTCCTCAGAGATATCGACAAGGAATAAAAAATAAGGAGTGTTATTTTGAATAAAAAACTTATTAAAATATCCTTAATTACCATAATATCAGTTATTATAATTTCATTGGGAACCTTATGTTTTCTTAGGTATTATACGCCTACAAGGAATGAAACTGTATACTCAGAAAATTTGGACAAGGCAGATTTAGATTTAGTTATATCAGACTACATAAAAAATAACTATTTTAACTGGAGCAATGTAGTCTCAATGAAAAAGTACGAGGCTCATAAAATTTATGGCATAGATGAAGTCTTTGGTCTTAAATATGTATACCTAGAAACCTTATTCCATGCAGGAAATTCTGGTGGCTCTAACCCCTTAGTAATTGTTGTTAAAATGGACTCAGAGGGTATGTATTCTGTAGTGAATCACAAAGAGCCTTTAGATAGTAATAATACATGGTCAAAAGTAATATTTCCAAAGAAATATCTAAAAAAGATGTACTCTATTGAAACAAATAAAGAATTACAGGAAAAAATTAATTCTCAAATGTCCTAAAATATGATGAGCTCAAAAATATTTTTTTAGCTCATCTATTTCTTCTAAAGAAAATATATCCGTCGCTATATCATCAAGGATTTTTTCTGGCAAAGCTTTAATTTTTTTCTCATATTCCATTGGCAGTAATTTAAATTTTTTATTCAATTGTTTAATCAAAAGTTCTGCTTTTCCTTCTGCTTTTCCTTCTATCTTCCCCTCTTCTTTTAGCTTTTCTAACCCTTTCGAAATATTTGAAGTCATTATCTCAACCTCCCTTTTATTACTACTGAATATTTTTTCTATATTTTCTTTATAGTTATTTTCCTCTGAATTTACATTAACAAGCCAATGTTTCAATTGGGCTTTTTCTTCGACGGTTAGCTTATTAAATTCTATTACTATATCCTTTAGTCTATTATAAAATTCTATTCTACTTATACTTTGATCTAATAGGAAAATTGCTGATGCAATATTTTGATTTTCATATAACTCATCTTTTTTAAATCTATTAACATCTAAAAATTCATATCTAAAATCTAAAATACTCTCGCCAAAAATATCGCTATTACTTATAACTTCTTTCAAGGTTCTAGCTACAGTCCAATTTTTCTCTCCATTGTAAACTACTATTGGAACTACAGCAGGTAGCCTAAAACTTTTTCTTTTAAATTCCTTTTCACTAGTATTTTTAAGAATTTCTCTCCAAATTTCAATCATATATAAAAGCAACCTTATTGGCATTCTATAATCTACGTAACTTTGAAATTCTAAGAGCATATAAAAGAAAACCTCATGGTCACCTATCCTTGCCTTATAAACTATATCTGATTCTAATTCCTCATAATCAGAAAGCACATAAGATTTATCTACTAAAACTAAGTTTTCTTTCGTTAGTTTACTTCCCCAAGTATTGCTTACAAAGGTTTGTATAAGACTTAAAAACGTTTCTTTATTTGAAAATAAGTCCTTATAGCTTTTATCATGAAGGTTGTTCTTTTTATTTACTATTCTAATTTTATCTTTATTATTTTTTTCATTACTTTGGCTCATATTACACCTCTATTTTATCATTTTGTATATCTGTTTAAAATAGCTGCTATAATATGATTATTGACATTGATGCGAACATTTATTCGCACCACTATTCAAAGTTCTATTCTTAACTTTCCTTATCTTGATATCGAAGTTAAAAATAAAGAAAAAAGTGCTCCCTCATCAGGATTAGCACTTTTTTTCTCCTTTTAACTTCTGCTTAGTATTTTCTTAAGCAATTCTAATGCACTTTCATCTTCTTCACAATTAGTTCCAAGCTGACCTCTAAAGGCTTTTGCCAGGATTGATTTCTTAATTAAGTTTATTTGGTCTTCTAGTTGAGTGAGTTCTTTTATTTTTGATTCTTCTTCTAAAAGTTTGTCTAGGATTTTTACTATTTCTTTTTGTTCTTCTAATGGTGGTAACGGTATTATAATATCATTAATCTTCTTAAGAGTAAGCCTAGTTATTGCTACCCCTTTTACAGATTCAAGGATTCTTTTTTTAATTTCAAAAGAATTTAAAATGTAATAAAGGTATTTGTTATCAATACACTTCCCTACTCTTATCAATGCAACCGAAGAAAGTAATGAAAACTCCTCAGTTAGTTCATTAATAGTCGCTATTCCTGTTGTGGCTCCATCTTTTATATATAATATATCACCGTATTTAACATCACATCTCTTATATATAGGGATATGTTCTTTTTTGGTTACATACGTAATACTTGATAGGTCAATGCCCCATTCTTTAATATTTTTAGCTGTAACATACTTATAATCTCCATATTCGTAAGACTTAGGACTATTATGAGTACCATCAGTTATTTTTTCACATATATCCTCTAATTTTGTCCATTTCCAGTTATAAGGTAGCTTATAAAACCCTTCATTTATAGGATTAACTTTTTCACCTTTTCTATAATTTAATATTCCCCTAAATGCTTTTGATGTTATAGCAGCCTTCCTCTTCTCAAAGCCCTCTCTAGCCTCTTCTATCAATTCCTTAGCCTTATCTAATTTTTCAAAAAGATTTTCTATTCTGTTAACAATTCTTTGTTGTTCTTTTAATGGTGGGAGTGGTATAAGTAATTCACCCATTCTACTTTTATTTATAATTGGTAACGTAGTTGATGATGAATTTTCTATCAACGTATCATGAAAGTATGATGACAAAGTGTAATAATATACATATAAATTATAAATCTTCTTAGGAATTATTGAGTTAATTTGTTGATTTGTTGCGCCTTCTACATTAAGATAAGCAACTTTACCAATTGTTGCACCTATGCAACATACTGCAGTACTCCCCTTTGGCAATATTCTTGCCTTAGTTGCACCTATATTAGATAAAGTCTCTGTTGATGAATTTAATATTCTGCCTTGATTTAAATCAGTTGGTTTTATAAATGGAATTTTACCTCCATAAAATTCTTCGTTATTCTTAGATGGCGTATTTCCAGTTACTAAATCAGCAATTGATTTTAAATTACTCCACACCCAATTCTCCGGCACCTCATAAGGAACATCCTTAACAATAGCATCTTCTAGCTTTTCTTCTAAAGTCAAATTCTTCTTAGCCATTACTATTCCTCACTTTCAAGAGCCCTTAATTCTTTGATAACGCTCATAAGTAAGTCCGTTGCTTCTTCTAGCTTTGCCACTGCTTCTTCAGCACTTTCTATTGGGTCTGGCAGGTCTTCATAGTCTAAGATTGAATCATCTTTTATTAAACCCAAATCTAGGTTATCATTCTTTTCCTTGATTTGTTCTCTAGTGAATTTGTTCCAACGTTCATCTTCTACTGCCTCTCTATTATCAGCAGTGTATGCTTTTATAAAGTCCTCAAAATGTGTTTCCTTTAATGGATTTGTTTTACCAAAGCTCGGCATATTAGTTCTTAGATCATAGAACCATACTTCCTTTGTATTACCTTTATCTTCTTTTCCTCTTGTAAAGAAAAGTACATTAGTCTTAACCCCTTGAGCGTAAAAGATTCCTGTTGGTAGTCTTAGAATTGTATGAAGATTACACTTATCCATTAAGTCTTCTCTTATCTTTGTCCCGTCACCTTCTTGGAATAAAACATTATCAGGTAAAACTACTGCAGCTCTTGCTTTGTTATCAGCTTTTAAGCTTCTGTATATATGTTGCAAAAAATTTAATTGCTTGTTTGAGGTCATGTAAGTTAAGTCATCTCTTGTAGCCCTTTCACCACCTTTTTTTGTTCCAAAAGGAGGGTTCGAGAGTACCACGTCTAACTGGTTCATTTGCTTTCCTACATTAGTTAAGGTGTCTCCAAGGATTATATTACCTTCTATACCATGAAGCATAGCATTCATAAGGGCTAATCTATGGGTTTCATGAACTAATTCGCAGCCTGAAAAAGCTTTAGTTCTTTGGAATTCTGCTAAATCTGTATCTAAATCAAAATAATTATCCGTTTTTTCTTTTAGATAATGATCCGCTCCAATCATAAAGCCAAAGGTTCCAGCTGCTGGGTCGTTACATTTTTCACCTGGTCTTGGATCTATTAACTTAACCATTACATCTATTAAAACTCTTGGGGTAAAATATTGACCTGCTCCTGATTTTTTTTCAGACGCATTTTTTTCTAATAAGCCTTCATAAAGATTGCCAAGACCTTCTTCCTTAGCAGAATACCAATCTAGACCATCTATAGTTGTGATTATTTTTTCTAAGTTCTTTGGCTCTTCTATATTAGTAGCTGAACCTTGATATATTTGTTGTACTATTCCTGTAGTTTCTTCTCCTAAATGATTTAATAATTCTTTATAGAAAGTTTTTAACTCTATTCCACTCTTAGTCTTTAAATCATCCCATTTATAGCCTTGAGGCAATTTATCTTCTGCACCTGTTTCTTTTGCCATCTTTAAGAAAAGGATATACGTTAATTCTGTTACATATTGATGATAAGTTATCCCATCATCTCTTAGTACATTACAAAGGTTCCAAAGTTTGCTTACTATTTCTTGTGTATTCATTGTTGTTTTCTCCTGTTTCCTATTCTTTTACATAACTTAGTACAGCCGTAGCTCCAACTTTAAAGGTTTTAGCATTACGGCTGTTTGTATCCATAAATTATTTCACACCATCATAACTAGTTATTTAGCGCAATTACTTATTGAGTAATATATAAATACGTATCTAAGCTTTTATCTACAGCCTTAGCTACAATGTTTATAAAGTCTTTTTTATCGCCTGTTGTACTGGCTATTTCTAAAGCTTTCATATATTCATCTCTATCCTCATTGTTAATAACGGATATTGGATAACCACTTCTCATAAGAATCAAATTCATAAGAAGCCTTGCACTTCTTCCATTGCCATCGATAAATGGGTGAATGTATACATATCTAAAGTGAAATTCTGCTGCTAGTTCTATTGGATGTAATTTTCCCTTATTATCATTATACCACTGAACAAGCTCATTCATTTTCTCAGGAACCAAGAAATGCTCTACTGGTCTATGATTACTACCACTTATAAGAACATTTGCATTTCTATATTGCCCAGCACTTTTAGAATCTATAGTTTTTAATATTATATAATGTAAATCCTTAATGGTTCTTTCGGAAATATCTATGTTCTGTTTTACAATATCTTCAATATAATCTATTGCTTCCTTATGGTTTATTACCTCTAAATGTTCTCTTAAGGTCTTTCCTTTACCTATAGTAATTCCATCTTCTAAGATAACTTTAGTTTCAGTTATAGTTAAAGTATTTCCTTCTATTGCATTAGAATTATAAGTTAATTCTACATCAAAATATTTCTTTAAATTATCTATAACTTCTTTTTTTAGAGGCCTTTTACTATCTAAAATACTTTTTTTATCATCTATTTTTTTTAACATATCTCACCTTCCAACATCTAGCCTATGCTTTCGAACATATATGTTTTTATTTTTTTTATTATATCTCCTAAATTACTATTAAACAGCTTTTCATTTAGTCTGTCAAATCCACCACCTTGAGTTTTAAAGCTTCCAGTGTCTAAGGTTTCTTTATCTATCACTACCTCTTTTAGCATTACCTTCTCTATTCTAGTAATCCAATTTTCTTGAGGTTTTGTTAATTTATATTCCTTCTTTATTTTTGTAATTGCCCTCTTCACTCTTTCCTCATTAGATTCTAATGGACTGCCTAAAGCTTGTTGTCTTATAAAAGCAATGATATCCGCTACTATTTCTTCATTTTTTAAGTCTTTCCAAGCTGTCTTTAAATATTCCTCATTAAAACCGTCCTTATCTAATATAGCTTTAAGTTGCTTTAGAGATTCCTTTGTTAATTCCTGTGGTCTTGTACAAACAACTTCTAAAGCTTGAATAGTATTTTTATTTTCTTCAATGTACTTTTTAAATTCATTTATATAATCCTGTGGCTTTTTGCCTTTTCCATAACCTCTTGCATGTGATACAACTTTATCTTTTTTGTCTGAAATAATTATAATTTCATCACTAGAATACTTTTCATCTAAATATTCAATTAATGCATTATTTCTTATAATAGCTTTTGTTGCAACCTCAATATCCCCTTCTTTAAGGTCCTTTATAAATTCTTCAGGAGTTTTATTATTACAAAGATTCTTAAAGATTAACTTTTCATTTTCATCAATTAATTTCTTTTTTCTTTGAAGCTTTGCTATTACCTTTTTTATTGTCTGTTCTTTTTCTTCTTTACTATCTGTTCTTTCTAAGGTTTCTTTTAATATTTTAAAGCTTGTATTTTGATTTGCTGCCACCGGCTTCATATTAGTCATATCTTTAAGTGCTTCGTATAAACGCACACAGTCAAAAATCTCAAAATGAGTTTTATTAATATCATCACATAACCTAGTTGCTCTGCCTAGCATTTGTTCATAAAGTATTCTTGATTTTATCCTTCTTAAAAAGACGATTTTATCAATCTTAGGTACATCAATTCCTGTAGATAATAAATCAACAGTAACTACCACCTTCGGATAAGTCTCATTTTTAAACTTTTTAATAGCTAAGTCTGCATCTTTTATAGCTCCTGTTATCTTAAGGATAGAATTATCATCCACGCCACCAACGGTTTCTTTAAAAATTTCTTTTAGCACTCTAACTATCATATCTGCATGAGCATCACTGGCTGCAAATATCAAAGTTTTTCCTTCATCATTTTCTGGATCAATATATTTTGCCACTTCTTCTAGTGCAGCTCTTGTATGCGCTTCAACAACAATTCTCTTATTAAACTGATCTATTTCAAATTCTACATCATCTTCAAGTTCTGCTCCATTGATTAGTTCACCAGTAAATTTATTATATTTAGCTACCTTATCACCCTTTTTATAGTGAATTCCATCTCTAGTAAGCTCAGTTTCTATAAGATGCGGTGGTTCATGATCTACAAGATATCCATCAATAACGGCATCTCTGTAACTATAGTTATATACTGGGGTTCCAAATATCATGGAGGTATGAAGTGCTGGAGTCGCTGTAAGGGCAACCTTGAATGCATCAAAATATTCAATTACCTTCTTATACTTGCTTAGGAAATCCTTATTATCTCTCCACTGGACTTCTGAATCACTCATTTCTTTATCTAAAGTATAACCTCTATGAGCTTCGTCAACTATTACACAATCGTAATCTCCAACAGTTGGTATATTAGTTTCCTCTTCGTTATACATTATTCTCTTCACCATAGCTTGTATAGTTGATATATGAACTTTTGTTTCTTTATCAATAAGTTTTTCATCAAGTCCGTTAATATTATAGATTTGGTTTAATGTTTTTAAATCTTCTAGCTTTACTTCCTTAAAGGTGTCCATAGCTTGGTCACCTAATGAAGTTCTATCAACTAAAAAAAGAATTCTTTTATATCTATTTGTCTTAATCAATCTATAAATTAAGCCTAATACAGTTCTTGTCTTTCCTGTTCCCGTAGCCATAGTTATTAAGGCAGTTTCTTTTCCTTCTATAATTGCTTTTTCAACTGCTTTTATAGCATCCACTTGATAGTATCTAAGTCCTATACTATTTTCTGATTGCAAAAATTCAAAACTTAGTTCATCTAAACTCTTATTTGCCTCTTCTATATTCTCATTAAGCATATCATCAAGCTTTTCTGGCGAATACCAACCTTGAAGCACCTTTGGATTATTTTTTTTATCTCTACAATCTAAGAAATGTACTCCACTCTTGTCTTCAATCTCTTTTATATACTTCCTTCCATTAGCTGAAAATAAGAATGGTACCTTATATTCATTCCACTTGGAAATTACATAATCAGTATGTTCTTCCTTTACTCCTTTGGCATAAGTTTTAGCTTCAATAATAGTCCCTGCCACATCTTTAGAGAATTTTTTAGCTTCTATAAATCCAACTAACCTTTCCCCAATGAATAAAGCATAATCTACAGCTCCATGTCCTTTATCTTCTGAATAGGTGGGCCACTCTGAAATAGCCAAGTTCTTTCCCTTTTGTGGTTTTGTTCCTTTTGAATATCTAAGGTTAATAGTGTCTACTTCCCATCCAGCACTTCTTAACTGAGAATCTATTATTATTCTTGTTTCAGCTTCAGTTAAATCAATTTTCTTGCTAGCGTTTTTTCCTTGTTCTTTACGCTTTTCTAATTGTCCCTTGTCCTTTTCTTGTGTTTTTAATATATTTAATTCAGCTTCTAAAGCTTTGTATTTTTCCTCATATGCCTTTGCTATATCAATAATATTTTCACCGTATTCATTTTCTTTTGGTTCTTCAAATTCTTTAGGTTCAAATTCCCAATCTCCATAGGTCTGCATAAACCAAACAGCCAACTTAAAGGTTAGCTCCAATTGTACTTTTGCTTTTTCCACATCCTCGTACCCTTGATGAGCAGCACTATTTCTTTTTATCCTAAGCATATGAAGTATATTATCTATATCTTCTGGAATTAAATCTTCCTTTTTTAACAACTTAATTCTATTGTTATGATTATTATCATCAGCTATTGAGGTATAATCTATCTTTTCCATAGAGAACATATACTGAACCACAATTTCACCAAACATACCACATTTAATAAATGTAGTGTTTGAATCTATATAGAGGTTTCTTTCTGCTAACCTACCTAAGTTTTCAAGTATAGGCCATTTTTCTTTTAAAAAGGTGAAGTTACTCATTCTATCCCCTCCGCTTTACAAATATTATCATAATACAACATAGCTTTATTATATCTTAAATTGAGACTAGTTCCCATATATTTTGATAAATGTAAATTAAAACTTCTAACTTATAGTATAATCTCCTTGTAATCTTGTTCCATTAAAAACTTTTTTCTTCATCTGATAGAAATCACTATATATTTCGTATTTATTTATTGAAGAGCTCTTCAGGAGGTATACACAATGAAGATTAATGAAGATAATTTTGCAGTTGAACTAAAGAAAGGAAACCCTAAAGCCTTGGACTATATTTATTCAAAATATATTGGACTAGTCTATAAAATAGTAATCAATGTCTTAAGAGACGTCACTAGTCATGAGGATATAGAAGAATGCGTTAGTGATATTTTTGTTGGCATTTGGATTAATGCTTCAAAATATAATTCTGAAATCACTACCTTTGATAAATGGCTTGTAGCTGTTTCCAAATATAAAGCAATAGACTATCTAAGAAAAGCTACTAAAAATCCTCAGATAGTTGAACTAGAAGATTCTATAACTAATGGAGATACGAGTACCGAGGACATAATTATCCAAAACAATGACCTTAACACTGTTTATAATCTAATCAGCGATATGGAAGAAACCGATAAAAAAATTTTTATAAGACGATATCTTTTAGACCAAAAAATAATTGATATTGCTAAAGATCTTCAGCTAAGAAGAAGTGCTGTTGACAATCGGTTAACTCGTGGCAGAAAATCTATAAAAAATAAATGGAACGAAATCATGGGAGGTAATTAGATGAGAACTTCAGTTAAACATGATGAAAAGGATATATACGAATTATTAAATTATGCTGATACAGATGAGAATATTTACGACGATTTTCAATTAGACGAAACCACCTCAAAAAGGATAAAGCAAAGAATAGATAAAAAGCTATTTAAAAAGAAAAAATTAATTAACTATGGTACAGCAGCGATTTTATTGATATCCATTGGGACATTTTCTATAAATAACTCTACCTTTGCCTCTGTGGTACAAAAATCAATAATCGAGACTTATCAGTCTTTAAGAGGCAATCATGTTAATTATGCCAAGTACTCTAGCAATGTTAACTTATCAGCTTACGATAAAGGTGTTACTTTTACTGTAAAGGAAATTGTCTGTGATGATAATGAGTTATTTATTGCATATTCAATTATCAGTGATGATAAATTAACTGATTTAATACAATATCCTAGAGACATCCTTGCAACCTTTAAGGTCGATGGAGAAAGTATTCCTTCTGACAACTTTGGCAATGGAAAATTCATAAATGATAATCAATATGATGGATTAATACATCTCAATATAATGAGAAGTAACCTTTCTGATATATTCTATTTGGATCTTGATATTTCAGCTCTAGATATGTTAAAAGGTAGCTGGAAGTTTAACATGCAGGTAAATAAAGAAGAAGTTCATAAAGCTACAAAAACTTATGAACTAAATAAAACCATTACTCTAGGGAAAGAACCTTTAACTATTAAACGCATAAATTCCTCCCCTTTATCAACTAGTATAGAAATAGAAATAACTAAATTTTTTAAGTTTTACTTCTTTTTATTTGATGATAAAGGTAATATGATAAGAGAAACTAGCACTTCTCGTAATGAACTTAGTAGTGAACTCCACTTTAAAGCATTTTTACATGATGATATAAAATCACTAACCTTATTACCATTTAGTTGTAATGACGATTTTGTAGCTAATCCAAGACTATATGATATGAATAGCTTACCATTAGAATTATCCCAAGGAGAACTTGGAAAACTAGTGGTCAAGAAATTTGAATGGGAAGACGATACTCTTAAAGTTTTCTATACAGCTGAAGGAAAAATACCATTAATCCAATCTGAATATTTAGGTTTATATGATAGTCAAGGAAATTTCTTAAAAAATAAAAGTTCTTATATTCAAGTATCGCCAGAAAATCAACATGACTTTGTAATGTGCTTTAAAGGGGTTTCCAAGAATAAAAAATATAAAATTGGTACATCTCGAATTGAGGAATTTTATCAATTAGATGAAGCTTCCAAAGTTACAATAGACCTTAAATAACTTTTATGTTACACCAAGATTTGCAAATGCTATAAATCCTCCTTAGTAAGTCTATATATCTTATAATTTAAAAGCTTATCAATATTATATAAATTTAATGTTGAAGCATCACAGGAATATATAAATGATTATAAAAGTGAAAAAACTACATGAAAAAACCATAAAAAGTACTATTGAAAAATTTTCTAAATGGTATTATAGTTCAAGAGTACATTTAACTAAACAACATTTTAGACTATATAAAATATATATTACCAAAACATTTTTATAAATAAGGGGAGTTTATACATGCAATCATCTTTTGGCAATACTAAAGAAATTAAAACCATGACCTTCAAAGCTAATGAAGACAACGTTAAAATCCTAGGGAGAACTAAAAGTGTCGATGACATCAGATACATAAATTATTCTTGCTCTGGAGTTGAGTTTGAATTTACTGGCACAAAGGTTAGTGCTGTTTTATGTTCTGATAAATCTAAATGGGAAGATTCACTGAAGGCTTGGGTTGCAGTTTTCGTTGACGATGAAGAAACACCAAGTAAGCGTTTTCCACTAGACACAGAGGAAGCTGTTTATGAGTTATACAATAGCGATACCTGTAAACCAGTTAAAATACGCCTTATGAAGGTATCAGAAGTAGCCTTTGCTTATGCAGGCATTAAGGAAATCATAGTTGAGGCTGTAGAACCAATAAAGCCTACAAAAAACAAAGAACATAAAATCGAATTTATAGGCGACTCTATTACTTGTGGCTATGGTATTGAAGGAGTTTGGAATGTAGACACCTTTACTACTGCACAAGAAAATCCTTGGTCTGCCTATGCTGCAAAAACAGCTAGACATTTTGATGCTGACTTCCGTTGTGTTTCTTGGAGTGGTATAGGTATAATTTCTTCTTGGACTGAAGTTGACGAGGCTAACGATGAATGGTTAATGCCTATGTTATATAAATATACCGATGCAGCCTTTGACAGAAACATGGGGAAAACTGATTTTGAAGTTTGGGACAACTCTACTTACGTTCCTGATTTAATCATAATAAACCTAGGAACAAATGATAATAGTTATACAAAAGGCATTGATGAAAGAATTGAAAAGTTCACGACTGAATATTATAACTTGCTAAGTCAAGTAAAAGCTTGCAATCCAACCTCAGAAATAATCTGTACCTTAGGAGCAATGGGACAAGACTTATGTCCTGCTGTTGAAAAAGCTGTAATGGAATTTGCAAGAGAAACTAACGATACAAAAGTCCACTCTATGCGTTTTGAAGTTCAACTTGAAAGTGATGGTATTGGTGCTGATTGGCATCCTGTTGAAATAACTCACGATAAAATGTCTAAACGCTTAATAGAAGAAGTTAAAAAAATTATGAAGTGGTAAATTTCAAGAGCTACCTGAATTCTAGGACTCACTCCTACGTTCAGGTAGCTCTTATATATTGAAAAAATTTAAAATTTATTAGATGAAAAACTTTAAAATTAAATCCTATAATTTTCTACATTAATAAATTCTCACGAAAGCCTTCTGACTTGTTGTGGCTTTGATGTTTATTATTATAACCTTTAGTTTCTTGTTGTAGCTTTGAGTTTGTCATTATAACTTTATAGTTATTATTTCATGTTATTATAAATAACTCTTAGTCCTCGATAAATCTATTACTAACATGGGATTATCCTCTTTCATCAGTTCGATTAATTCAAAAACCTGCGCTCTATCTTCCTTAATGATTTCTAATTCCCGCTCAGTAATACCAACAAGCTGCATAAAGCCTACTTTCCCATGAACTGTATCAATAGTAGTTAATTCCGTATCGTTAACTACTACCAATGCAGTTATCTTTGAATTTGAGCCAATCTTTATAGGCTCTCCATTACCTGCTATATATTGATATGGCTGAAAATACTTTTGAGAAGTAAAAGTATACCTAGCAAGATTACTTAACATACTAATTGCCCACATACATTCCTCCGTATCCTTTGCTAGGAGTTTTACAGTCATTTCGTACCCCCACTTACTATATTCTCCTCCAAAAGCCTTTTCATCAGCATAAAGTTCTGTTAAACCATAAGTTACTATATGTCTATATCCTTTGGGAGATTTATATATACTATATCCGTCTAAATATTCATTTCCTCCCAAAAGTGAACGTGCTGTAAGGTTTGTTGCAAAATGTTCCGCCTCTTGGTTTCCATAAATTTTTTCAAACTCTCCATCTATACTTTCCCAGCCTGGTGCCCAACCCTGATCTTCTTTTAAGTGAATCATATATTCATCTAATGTCATTTTAAAAATCTCCCTTGGTGTTTTACTCTCTGTTATATTTTTATTGTTATCCAATCCACATTAACTATGTCTATTTTGTGTTGGATTAACCATAGTATTTTTACATAATACCAATTAAAATGATGATTTTATACTTCTTTATGATATTTCATAATTTTGTCATAGAGTTCTTCGTAAATTTTATCAATTTTCTTAAAGTCAGTAGCATCTATATAAAATTTTTCTAATTCATCATGATAAGTTTTTGCAGTTGCAAGATGTTTGGTTCCTTCATTTGTACAAGCTTTATATCTAGCAACAATGTCTGTAAGTTCAATCTCATAAGTTATATCTGTCTGATCTTTAACTAATTCCTTATACATATCGATGACCTCATCTTCATCACGCTGTGGGAAATATTCATGAGGTGCTGTACTATCAAATATACAAAGACTTAATTCTGGGAAAAGTAACATATCTAAACTATCTGGATCGAAACCACAATGATAAACTTCTGTATCTATTCCTCTGCTTTCGGATTCTTTCAATATTTTCTTTAGCATAGTTGATTTACCTGTACCTGGTCTACCCTTGATAAAATAACGTTTTGCAATATTCTCTGTAATATTTTCTACAAAATCCATTGCACCATAAGGTGTAGAACCACCAAAGAAACGATGCTTAATAGAAGCTGTTTTATTTAAATGAATAGCACTTAATAACTTTTTAATAATTTCTTCTGTAAATTTATTGGCCTTTGAAAAATCCATATTTTCAATATAGATTTTTTCCCATTCATCATGAACCTTTAAGCCTTTAGCAAACTCTTCATAGGCTTTTTCATAACAGGGCTTTATATTATTTTGTATCTCTAGTATTTCTTTTGTACGAACTGCTAGTTTATCCGTATCCCAAGCAATTCCTAAATTTACGTACTCTTCAATAGCACCTGGTGCTGTTGGTTCAATAACGTGAGGTGCTGTTCCATCAACAATTCCTACACCTAACTTGTTAATAAGAACTCCATCTAAAGAATCTGGATCAGATGAGCAATGTATATATTCAACGTCATATTGAAGTTTTTCCATCTCAGTCCCTATTTTTTTCATTAGAGTTGACTTTCCTGTACCTGGACCACCCTTTAGAATAAATATTTTTCTTAAGTTTTTTATATTATCGTTAAAAAGGTTGCAGAATCCCTTAGCTGTATTTCCACAAACAAAAAAATGTTTTGCACCCATAGCTTATCCTCCTACGCTTTCATCCTTTTTTACCCATAATTATTTTATGAGAGGCTTCACTATTAAGTTACTTATAGCCATAATTTTATATTTTTAAGTTGATATATCCATGTTAGCCATGGGGTTATATTTCTATAGTTCTATTTATAAAATCCATTCCCTC
This sequence comes from Clostridium cellulovorans 743B, assembly GCF_000145275.1. Taxonomy (NCBI): domain Bacteria; kingdom Bacillati; phylum Bacillota; class Clostridia; order Eubacteriales; family Clostridiaceae; genus Clostridium; species Clostridium cellulovorans. The sequence continues at coordinate 1,339,780 of NC_014393.1, read as the reverse complement.
GATAAAGTGAGATACAACAATTAAGATTCCATTGAAATCTCTTTTCTCTAAAATTTCTAAGATTATATCTCTTGTTTCAGCATCCACATTTGAAATAGGTTCGTCTAGTATTATCACATCTTTCTGAGAAAGTAACGCTCTAATAAAAGCTATAACTTGAGCTTGTCCCCCAGAAACCCCAGCAGTATTCTGAACTATTTCTGTATCTAAACCCTGCGGAAATCTGTTTATATATTCTTGGAGCTTTAATTGATCTATAAGCTTTTCTACATCTTTACGATTTTTCTCGTTTTGCCCGTACAATATATTATCTAATACAGTTCCTTTAAATAAGAATATATTCTGAGATACAATGCTTATTCTTTCTCTTATACTCTTAATATCTATAACTGCTGAGTCTATATCGTTATATAATATTTGTCCCTTTGCTGGAGTATATAAACCAAGCAACAACTTAATAATCGTTGATTTTCCAGAGCCATTTTCTCCTTTTATCAGAACTTTTTCACCCTTGTTTATATGTAAACTTAGAGAATTTAAAACTTCTTTTGAATTCTCATTATATTTAAAATTAACATTATCAAACTTAATCTTTTCTATTTTCCCATTTAACTTTTCAGATCTACCACTATTTTCATCCTTCATATCTAAAAGTTCATATAACCTTTCAATACTCAAACAAACAGGCTTTAAGGTGGTTCCTATAGTCGCTAACCCTTGAGTACAAGAAAAAATCTTTGCCATATACAAAGAAAATGAAGTATAAAGTCCTATGGTGAAGTTCCCTTTTAAAATCATTATTCCTGAAATAAATAATACTAAAAGTGATCCAAAGTCATTTATAGCTGTGATATTCTCTATAAATAAAATCATCGATTTACTTTGTTTTATACTACTTTTTATAACTTCTCCAAGCCTGCTTTTAAATTTACTAAGATGCTGTCTTTTTCCGTTAAGAACTTTTATATCCTCGATACCGTTGATTATTTCAAAAGATTCTCCATTTAAAATTGCACTGGATTCTAACATATCCTTTGTGCTTTTCATAAAACCCTCAGCTGAAGTTTTTGATGCAAAGAAAAATATTGGTGCTAAAATTAAAATTACTATTGCCAATTTATAATTTATAGAGAACATCGTCACGATTGCTAATACTGCATCAAATATACTTAAAAATATTCCTACAACTCCAGGCGAAAAAACATTTCCAATAGAACTACATTCAGCTATTCTACTTTGCACATACCCCTTTTCCGTATTTGATAAATAGTTCATAGGTAAAGCTATTACCTTTTCCATTACAGTATATCTCATTTCATTAACTACTAAGTTATTGATTTTTACAAACATATATTGTGATGCAATAGCTATTATGTATCTTAAAATATATAATACAGCTATTACTCCAATATAAATGTAAAACTCCTTATAGCTTTTCTCTCCAATAAGCACCTTGTCCATTATTGTACCTATTATGTATGGAACTGGAGTAGCTATAATAGAACAAAATATCATACCTACGATTCCAGCCCAGAAAATCAAATAATATTTTTTAATAAAAGGTTTCAGCTTTAGCAGGTTACTTAGCTTACCCATATTTATCATTCCCTTCCAAAACAATTATGTATATACTGATTATATAGAAGAAGATATTAAAAAACTAGAGATAAATATACTAAATTCACAATTAATGGAGATATGCCTACTAAAAAACAAGATGGCAATTCCAACTTGAGGAATATGTAAACTTTCATTTTGGAACTGTCCATCAAAAATCCTATCGTATATAAACAAATAGTAGCTAATCCTAAAACATCAATGAAACTTACTAGAAAATATACTATTAACAAATATGCTTATTGTTTTTTTGAATAGTCACCAGAAAATCTCACATTTACTCCAGCATTTGGTGAGCTACCGTAATCATCATTAGTTTTTGTGTTAACCTCCTGAACACTTATAGTCTTGCCTTTACTTGTGAATATCATCTTATAATCTGGAAATTCTTTATCTGTGTAGTAGGCCTCACTGTTAGAATTAAGATAGGCTATTCCTTGAATTTGACCTTCATGGGGATTCAAAAATTCTTTGCCCTCTGCATCCTTGGATTTGGTTACAAATGAAGCATTTAGAGAAAATTTAAATTGCTTTTCATTAACCTCAGATATAGTAATTGCTCCAGATGCTCCCTCTGTTCCACCTTGACCTTTTTGCCAATTACCACTCCAAATTTCTTGAACCTTTAAGTTTTCTTGCGCTTTATTTGCATCCTCAGAATTATTATCATTATTTTTAGTATTATCTGTTGTATCTATCAATTGATTGACTTCATTTTTCGTACTTTCCTTAGAATTCTCATTACTACATCCTCCTGCAAAAATCCCTATAGCGATAAATACACTTAAAAATATTTTTTTCTTCATAGTTCCTCCATTTACATTTTTCTAGCCTGTAACTTTTTTAACTTATAATATTCTAAACTTGTAGTATCTTTGACTTATGATATTTTAAGCTTGTAATATTTTTTAACTTATAGCTTTTTAACTTGTAATACTTTTTTAACTTATTGTATTGTTTTGCTTATAATACTTTCACCTGGTAAAAGCTTGTTATACTATAATACTTATTTAAGCTAATATTATTTAAACTATTAACTATTTCTTAGCTCTACAACTGGCAATCCAGATGTATAATCAATAGATAATTGTTGAAATTCTACATAATTATCAAATTCCAAGGTATCTCCCTTTGATTTTTCTGGTTCAACATAACTCTTATAAAAGGTATCAAATAAATTAAGAAAATCTGCTCCTAGTCCATGGACGCAATTAGTAAATACCTTTCCATCTACTTTCTCAGGAGTTATCTTATTGAATACAAGATTTTCTATGTCCTTCACTGCGCTCTGCTTATTCTCCAAAGTAATAAGTGGATCTTCAGCACCATGATAACATACTATTTTGCACTGATTATTAAAATTCTGATACATTCTCTTTAAATCTAAAAACTTAAAAGAAATATTATTTTTCTTGGCAAAATACTCGTAATTTGTGACAATTGTGAGATTTCCATTTTTTCTTACCAAACTTCTTCCACCATCAATATAACTTGGATACACCCAAGCCGAATTATCTAGAATATAATGAAATAAATTAGGACAAAGTCTATTGCTTAGATATCCTAAATATGAACCATGTGATTGTCCCATAGCTATAATCTTTTTTGTGTTTATTTTAACATTATTATTATAAATAATAGCTAATACAGTTAAGACTGCTGTTATATTGTCTATAGCTTGCATTATTCCCATATCATTGAAATTATGTATACTTTCATTTTGAATCTTTTTTAAAACAATAGTGTTTTCCTGTGTAAAGTTAACGTCTAAAAGCTGCGTTAATACTAATGCCCCTTCATCAAACATTCTACTATAATCTTCCTCAGAAAGACTATTCTTCATCTTATTTAAATCTATCTGTTGCAGAGAATAATTCCCACTTAAAAATTCCGTTTGCATAAACTCATTACCGAAATAATCACATTGTATAGTTACCAAATTATATTTATCCGCAAATTCTTTCCTCATCTTTTTATATACCTTTGAGTTAGTACTAGCTCCAAACCCAGAAATCAAAAGCAAAACCCCTGTATCATCGTTCATTTCATAACTTGGAGTAGAAAAGTATATTTTAATTTTCCTAGAAGCATTTGTATCACTTTCAGCTTCCTTTGCATAAATGCTTTTGTGTCCTTTTACCTGAATTTCATAGTCTTTAGACAATTTTCTTCCTCCTCAGATGCAATAATTAGTAGCACATATACTGTTATACTCTCCATTTGCTTAGTAATATTATTCATAAAAATAAAAGCTGTCCCTAAAGTATTTTTCATACCTTAGAAACAGCTTCTTTCCTCATATATCTTTATACATTCTACTTTTTTATATTTTAAATCACTATTTTAGCTATTTATTAAATCCCAAGTAGTTCCTTCTTTACTATCTTTAATTACAATTCCCTTATCAAGAAGTTCTTGTCTTATAGCATCAGCACTAGCAAAATCTTTTCTTTTTCTAGCTTCATTTCTTTCTTCGATTTTACTTGTAACAAATTCTTCAAGGTCTTTATCTATTTCTTGTATTTTATTGTTATCAATATTTGTTAAGCCAATAGATAATACTCTATCAAAATCTTTTACTAAATGTAACTTTGTTTTATCGCTTATGTCATCCTTTAGCAAATCATATATAACCGTAAATGCAGAAGCTGTATTTAGGTCATTTCCCAAGAAATTAGTAAACTGCTCTGTATACTCTGCTACTTTTGCTTGGTCTAATTCTCCTTCATCTTTTAAATCTCCAACACGTTTTATAAGCTTGTTATAAGCACTAACTACATTATCTAATACTTCATAGCTGAATACTAATGGTTTACGATAATGAGATTGCAGACAGAACATTCTATATATTAATGGATTGTAATTTTTACTTTCTAATAGTGAAACTGTTAAAAAGTCACCCTTAGATTTACTCATCTTTCCTGTTTTATCATTTAAATAATGAATGTGGAACCAATAATTACACCACTTGTGTCCTACAAAAGCCTCACTTTGAGCGATTTCATTTGTATGATGTGGAAAAATATTATCTATACCACCACAATGAATATCTATATATTCACCAAGATGCTTCATACTGATACTTGAACATTCAATATGCCAGCCTGGATATCCTACGCCCCAAGGACTCTCCCATTTTAATTCTTGGTCATCAAATTTGGATTTTGTAAACCAAAGTACAAAGTCATTCTTATTTCTCTTATTTGTATCTTCTTCAACATCATCACGAACTGCAACCATAAGCTCTTCTTCGCTTTGATTTGATAAAACATGATAGCTATCAAGCTTTGATGTATCAAAATAGACATTATCACCAGCTATATAAGCATAGTCCTTTTTTAAAAGTTCTGAAATCATATTAATAAAATCTTCTATACAATTAGTTGCAGGCTCTATAATCTCAGGGATATCGATATTTAACTTTTTGCAATCAGCGAAAAATGCATCAGTATAAAATTTAGCTATTTCTAATACCGTTTTCTTTTCTCGCTTTGCACCCTTAAGCATTTTATCTTCACCAACATCAGCATCGCTAGCTAAATGTCCAACGTCAGTAATGTTCATAACTCTTTTTACGTCGTAGCCTATATATTTTAGATATTTTTCTAATATATCCTCCATGATATAGCTTCTTAGGTTTCCAATATGTGCATAATGATACACTGTTGGTCCACAGGTATACATTTTCACCTTTCCTTCTTCATTTGGTATAAACTTCTCAACTTTTTTAGTTAGCGTATTATAAAAATTAAAATCCTTCACTCTTTCTTCTCCTTTACAGATGTCTTTAACTATCTATATTTCTATGTCAACTTTATATAATTACTTAATAAAATAATTCTGTCTTAGAACCTATATATTTAGTTATAAACTTATACTATTATATTATAAACCCTTGTTGCCATTTATAAGCTTTTCTATACCATTATATTGCACAATTTTGCTTTTATTTGTAACTTTTTTCTATACATCTATGTATAATCTTCTTTATATAATTATATTATAAGCCTCTGCTTCTATCTATGAACTTTTCTATACCTATTCTATAAGCTCTTACTTTTATTTATGAACTTCCTACACTTCTATATTATAAGCCTCTGCTTTTATCTATGAACTTTTCTACATCATCATATTGTCCTGATTCATTGGCATATTTAACGTAATTTTTCATAGTTCTAAACCATTCCTTAGTGGAGGCAGTTGTGCCTTGCACTGCCTTCATCAAATCCTTTGTAGTAATTTCTCTTTCTACTCCAGTTTTAATAATCTCATCTATTACAAATTCTGTAGCTACTTCTACTACGTTTTCTATATCTGCACCAGAATATAGCTCTGTATTCTTAGCTAATATTTTGTAATCTATTTCTTTCACAGGTTTATTCTTTAGCTTTAACTTAAATATAATTTCTCTAGCTTTTTCATCTGGTGGTGGTACAAAAATTGTTTTATCAAATCTCCCTGGCCTTTTAAAAGCATTGTCTACATCCCAAAGCATGTTTGTAGCTCCAATTACAAGGAGTTTATCTTTATTGATATTTATACCATCCATTTCAGAGAGAAACTGATCTATTAAGGATCGTAAATGCTCTGATTGCATCTTTATTCTACTATAGGCAAGAGTATCTATTTCATCGAAAAAGAGAATACATGGCTTGTGTTCTCTAGCATTATCAAAGATATTCTTCATATGTCTAGCACTCATACCTATGTACGGATCTAAAATATCCGTAATACTTACAGCTTCAAACCTAGCCTTACATTGACCTGCTGTAGCTTTTGCTATAAAAGTTTTTCCACAACCAGGAGGTCCGTAAAGCAAAATTCCTCCACCTGATTTTTTATTGAACTTTTGAAAAATTCCTGGATTTATGAAAGGCTTTATTATTTTCATTGTAATAGTTTCTTTTAAATCTTCAAGTCCCCCTACATCTTCAAAGGTTACTTTTTCTTCATTCTTCTTCTGTTTTGAATTATCACCACCACCGTGGAAAACGTCAAAAGGAATCACATTGTTTTTCTCGTCAATTTCTTCATCATAATCACCATCACTATAATTATGTTCGTTGTGATTATCTTCATTGTAATTGCCTTTATCATAATTGCCTTCACTGTAATTATCTTCATTATAATTACTTTTACCATAATTACCTTCATCAGCTTTATTATCGGTTTTTATGTAATTACTTTCTTCATTAGGACTTCCTTTGGCTTCTTCATTGACTTTATAATTCTCTTCTATGGTCTGCTTATCTACAGTATCCTTTTCTTGTTTAACATTATTATTGTTACTCAAATTACTTAGCTTGTTAAAAATATCTATTTTCAAATTATCATTACAATATTTTAACGCTTCTGAAAAGGAAACAAGCGCATCTCCAGTCATATTTTTTTCTAGTTGCTCTGTACCAAGCAAATACCAAGCATATGGGCTTAAAGGTACTTCTTCAATTATCTTATTAATTATATCTATCTTATCCACATTGCCACCTATAATCACATATCTTATATTTTTAAATTTTTCCTATTATATATAAAGCTTATTACGTATGAATATAAACATAAAAGTATGTAAATCCCTGCAACCACTATCATTAATGAATATAATTTTAAGGTTCTTAAAATTAATAAAGTTACTATCATTGCAACCCATAGCACAGCTGGACCACCTACTTTTTCAATTAGAACTATAGGCATATACCATTTGCTGCTTTGAAAATCAAGTTTCTTCAGTAATAACAAAATATATTCATTAGTTGGATCTAATAAGAAAGCTTGTTTACAATTTTCTTTTGCAGATTTATAGTTTTTTTTCTGAAGGTCATTAATAGATAAATGTAAAAATTTTTTTATTTCATCCGATGAATCTCTTATATATTTTCTTAAGGCTTCACTATGCATTTCTTTATTATTTACATAGTAATAATATCTAAGCTTATAATCCATAATTTCATTTCCGTTTGGATCTAATCTAGCCGCCTCCTTCATAAGTTCTTCTGCTTTTTTATGGTTCCCTGTCCTAAGCATCAATAAACTATATGCAGCAACTACCTGAGCCCATTGTGGATTAATCCTTAAAGCCTCTAGAAAATTCCTTTCACTTTGTGGATATTTCTCCAAGGCTTCATAGTTAATCCCCAGTAAAAAATAACACTCTTCTCTACTGTAATTATTTCTTAGTGCTTCTTCACAAACCTTAAATGATTCTTCATATTTATCTATATTATATAAACAAACAGCTAATAGGAACAATGCTCTAGGAGAATTTGGTTCTATAGCAAGTATCTCGTATAAGCTTTCTTTTGCTTTTTCATATCTATTGATTTCTATGTAATGTGATACTTGACTATATAACCTTTCTTTAGCTTCCATAAATCATTCTTCCCCCTACAAATATCCCAACAAATATCATTTCAGCTAAACCTCCAACAAGGGACCAAATAATTGCATCCTTTAATATAGGTTTTATTTTTCCACCCATTGCTATATGAGTATGGTATTTATCTTTAATTAATTTGTAATATATCAAATAAAAAATTATAACAGCTATTTTACTATATAATCTTCCACTCTTAAAATCTGTCCTATTAACCTGTACTCCACTAGCAAGAAATTTTATGTACATTGCTAATTTACCGATAAGTATTATTGCTGCTAAAACACTTAATAGTATCATTATGTTTTTGCTAAGTTTTAGTTTTTTTGCATCACGGATTCCAAGAACAGCAGTAGGTATTATACCTCCTAAAAATGCTACAAAGAACATCTTTTGAAGATCATAAATCTCTATTTTATTCTCACCAGCTTCTGTTAAGGTCTCATTGAAAAGATCTTTTCTCATTCACTTCTCCCCTTCGCAATAATTTTATGTCCTATATATTATCTCACATAACCCAGTAAATAATCATCAACATTTTTCTTATTCTAGGGCAATTCTAAAATATATAAATATATGAAATATTAGCTACATTAATTATAATATCTCTTATTTGAATTTTAAATAAAAATTTTAGAACAGCTTCCTTGTATTCTCTATAAAAATAACCCACAAATCTCTATAAATGAAATCTGCGGGCTAAAGATTAAGTTTTATGGCTAGAACTAAAACTTTTCTTTGTAATTTTTGATTAAGAAGTAAATTTTCATTAATATTAATTATTTACAAGGTTCTTTTGTATATTATATAAATTTAACTCTTTCTGAAAATTCTAATGCATCAAAAGCAGCTTTAATCTCATTGTTAGCATCTATAATTTCAACTACAGCACTTTCTTCTAATTTTTGACAAGCGAATACTATTTCTCTTGCTACGTCGTGAGTAATTGAAGTTACCTCTTCCATTACAAAAACAAGTTTTATAGGATTCTTTCTTACAACATTTTTTAAGGTATTACCAAAGGAGGCTAAAATAGAACTGTTCATAGCACCTGATAAAGTAATTTTAATTTCTCTACCCTTCTCATCAATAGATGCATCAAAGCCTCCAATTCCTGAGGTAGGTATTAAACTTACTTTAACCTTTAATCTTTCATCACTTTCTGGAAGCTTAACAGTTAAATTTTCAGCATCAAAATCTTTATATTCCTTGCCATCAATCCATACCTTATCAATCTTTATGCTTCCCTTTGGAAGAAGATCTGGTGATACCGGTAAAATATTATCTTTAAAGGAATTTGGATATGGCTTAAAATATAAGTCCATTGGCTTTTTAGTGATTAAGAGATTAGTGTATACTTGGCTTAAATAAGAAAGCTCGAAGGAATGGTATCCACTCATTGAATGGCTTCCTTTTGATCTTTCATCACCTACTAAATATGGAAGACCGTTTGCTAATACATTAAAATATACTCCACCAGATTGAGTATCTAAGAACCAAGCATTATAGAAGGCTTCTGATTCTCTTGCATATTTTAAATATTCCTCGTCCTTTAATATTCCGTGTAAAATCAAGAAAGCAAGAATCCCTTGTTCTTGTTGCCACCAAGCTTTCCTATCATGCCATACAAATCGATGGAATTCTTCTTGTTCATGAAGCTTACGTTCCATTACATCAAACCATCCGCCACGTTGTTTATCATATCCAACCTTAGGAATTTCAACAGCTATTTTCTTTGCAAACTGAACATATTTTTCATTTTCTTCTATGCTGTTTAATCTCATAAGGTTCCAAGCAATTTTTAAGTTATGTCCAACAACTCCACGATCTTGTTGCCATCCCCAAGTAGAATCATGACTCCAATCCTCATGGAATTTTTCTTGAACATAAGGGCTGTTTTCATAATCACCAAAATGTGCAGTTATAGTATTTCCAGTATCCTGAAGCATCTTTTTATATCTTTCACTGCCAGTTGCTAGATATGCATTTATAAGGTATGCAGGAGCGTGATCCCCTACTGAGTTCCAATTCTTTCTTGATTGATTTTTGCCAAGACGTTCACTTCTTGGGTTAAAGGTAATTGGGTCTACGTGAGAGAAATATCCACCTTTTTCAGTATCAAGGAAGTATTTATCCATAAAGTTAACGGTCATTTCTATATCTTTTGCTATATTCACATCACCAGTTACCCTTAGCGTTTGAGTTGGACCAGCTAAGGCATAGATTTGCTCATAAGCTGGAATTGCATCGTAATCATCACCAAACTCTGAAGCAAATACTTTCCTTTCTGTATCCTTTTGAAGAACAACTGCATGATACCAATATGCAGCAGCTTCATTTTCATCAACGCAACGCATATGATCTCTTAAATATTTTGTCCCTTTTTCAGCAGCCTCAATGAAACGATCTTCACCAGTCATCAAGTAAGCTGTAGCAAAACCATAAACAAGTCTAGAGATAGTATCGGTTTCTTGGCGTTTAATATCCCCAACTTCTTCTCCCTCAAGATTTAAATTAGTTTGATATTTGCTATAATCAACTTCGCCATCATTAAATTCAGCTTTTAAATAAAAGTCACCTAAAGCTGTAATCTGCTTTACCCACCAATCTTGTTCTTCAAATCTAAATTTCTGTACATCTTCATCAAATATAACTATATGTTTTGCTTCAAAATTATATGTGCCAGCTTCTGGGTAGAAAACACCATATACATGTAAAAATCTTTCAGAAACAAGTAAATCTCTAATTTGACCTGTACAATCTATATAAGGTTCACCTAGATTCCTAACAACTTCTGCATAAACTGTTGGAGTAAGCTTTACATCAAATTCACGTCCATCAGAAGTTTTCATAGTAAAAGTGTCTTTGCTCCAATCAGATTTTGTTACGTATCCTGAAATTGTATCTGAAAAAGGGAAATGCATTTTGTCCATTTTAATTCTCCTAACATACCTTATTTTGAAATTAATATTACAATACTTCTTGGTAACACCTTGAAATTGCCGTCAGTTATAAGCAATTCCTTACCCTTCTCGATTATGTCACTTGGTGAAGGCAATGCAGTATCAACAACTCTATACCAACGTCGCCCCTGGACATCAGGGATTTCAAATTCAAGTGTTTCCCAATACATATTCATCATCACGTGTATGTCTGGCTGATCTTCTTCAAAAGCTCCAATAGTAAAAGCTAAAACTCTTGCCTCTGGATCATTCCACCCTGGAGAATTTACCTTTGTTCCATGCCAGGTTATATCAGCTAGTCCCCTTTCGTTAATTTCGCTTGTAAAGAACGAATCTCTTCTTAGAGCGGAATTATTCCTTCTAAATAGAATCATCTGTTGTACAAACCTTACTAAATCACTGTTTTCTTCAGCAATGTCCCAGTTGTTCCAATTGATTTCATTGTCTTGACAATAAGCGTTGTTATTACCTTTTTGGGTTCTACCAAATTCATCACCTGATAGTAACATAGGAATCCCTATAGAAATATATAAAATGGCAAGGTAATTTTTAACCTGTTGCTTTCTAAGCTTTAAAATCTCTTGATTATCGGTTTCCCCCTCAACACCACAATTCCAGCTAAAATTTTCATTTATCCCATCATTATTGTTTTCTCCATTAGCTTCGTTGTGCTTATTGTTATAAGAAACAAGATCCATCATAGTAAAACCATCATGACAGCACACAAAATTTATATTGTTAAGTGGACTATGTCTATTTGCTTGGAATACATCAGCACTACCAGCTATTCTGTTTGCCACAGCTCCAACAAGGCCTGGATCACTTCTTACAAAACGTCTTACATCATCACGGAATCTACCATTCCATTCTGCCCACCTATATCCCGAGAAATTTCCTTGTTCTATTAAACCACCAGCATCCCACACTTCTGCAATAAGCTTTGCGTTGGCTAGTTTTTCGGATAATTCTATTCCCCACAATACTGGAGGGTGCTTTAACGGAGTGCCATCTTCGCCTCTAGATAAGATAGACCCTTCATCAAACCTGAAACCATCAACATGCATTTTTTCTACCCAAAATTCTAAGCAATCAATTATAAATTTTTGCATGATTGGATGATTACAGTTCATGGTATTGCCACAACCAGAATAATCAAAATAATATTCCTTTGAATCTTGATTTAGGTAATAATAAATGCTGTTATCTAAACCTTTGAAATTAATTACTGGCCCCTTATCATTACCTTCATTGCTATGATTAAAGACAACATCAAGAATCACTTGAATTCCAGCCTTATGCAAAGCTTTAACCATGTCTCGGAATTCATTTAAGTGCTTACCAAACTCAGGATTTACACAATAATTTGATGTAGGTGCAAAAAAACCCATAGTACTGTAGCCCCAATAATTAACTAGCTTTTTTCTCTCTTCAGTAACCTTTAAAACTTCCTTTTCATCAAATTCAAACACTGGCAATAATTCTACTGCATTGATTCCTAAATCTTTGAGATAAGGAATTTTTTCTATTATGCCAAGAAATGTCCCTGGATTTTCTACCTTTGATGTTTCAGATTTAGTAAAACCTCTAACATGCATTTCATAAATCATCGTGTCCTTCATAGGTATGTTAACTAACTGATCATCTTCCCAGTCATAGGTATCCACATCTATTACAACACTTCTCATAGATACATCAAGGTTATCATTAGTATCACAAGCTCTTCCTCGATCCCATAAATCATTACAATTACCTTTAGCATAAGGATCAATCAAAACTTTATTTTTATTGAATCTGTGACCCTCATTAACGTTTTGTGGTCCATCAACACGGTAACCATAAAAGACACCAGGTTTAAGCCCTTTAACAAAAACATGCCACACGGAAAAAGTCTTATTATTCTTATTATCTAAAGTTATTATTTGAAAAGGCTTAATATCCGTATTGGAGTTAAATAACAGTAATTCTACTGAAGAAGCATTCTCAGAAAAAACTGAAAAATTTACTCCATCCTCCCTAACCGTTGCTCCAAAAGGATATTGAAACCCTTTGTCGATTTCATATTCCATAACTGTAATATTCCTCTCCTTATGAACTTGCTTTGAAATTCATTTTAAATAAAAGCTTACTTAAAATCTCTTTTAACCAAAACTTATGTGCAACCACTTTAAAACAAAATTATTTGGAATTACTTTTAAATGAAACTTATTTAAAACTTAGCATTTCAATTATTTTAGCCGCGAAAAGATGACAGTGACCACCAGTTCTACCGGTTACAAGATCACCATCCACCACCACATCTTCGTCAACATAATTTAAGTGGTAATTCTTCGCATCGGATATTAAGTTGTTGTGGACTGTAACATTTCTACCTTCAATTACTTCAATAACAGGAGACATTAACCACATACCATGGCAGATTATCCCTTTTAAGATATTTTTATTTTCGAAGGCTCTTTTCATAAAATCTGATGCCAAAGGAGTTTTCTTTATATCCTCTGTATATCTCAATCTATCTGAAACAATCCCCGAAGGAATGATAATCGCATCATAACTGCTTAATTCTTCATCACTGATGTCTTCAAAGCTTTCACTACAAGTAAATGGCACTTGATATTCATGGCCTTTAAATTCTAACTGCTTTTGCCCCCAAAGACGTGTTAGAAAATGTAATTCTGCGCCTTCTTCTAAAAATCTAAACTGGTAATAGAAGATTTCCTTTTCAAAGTAATCACTTTCTATAAGCACAGCAATTTTTTTTCCTACTAGCTTCATTATTTGTCCTCCAAACATAAATCTTTTATTAAGCCTTTGAAGAATTGTATGTTAACTTTAATTCTCTAGATTAACTACAACACTTTTTCAATGAATCTGTTAACCTAGCCGCTGTAAAACCTTTTTACCATTATGTAATTCCCTCCTGTCATTAATTTTTCCTCAAAGTTAATTCCTTTGATTTCGGGATGCTCTTTAGATTTTCTAATCCTACTTTTAGCTTCTTCAAAGGTTTGAAAATCTATAATCACCGCAACTCCCTACAGGGTTAATATATTTACTAGACAGTATAAAAATGCTGGTTTTTACTAATTATTAACAATTTAATTTCAGAATACGTTTTCTCTTTTTATAAATTTCATTATTTATACCATTTTAAAAATAAGCTCTGTTAGACAAAGATATTGATATTAAGCAAATATATGATGTATAATATTACCATTATCAATGGTTCGCAATAGTTATATAAAGCGAACTATAAATTATTTGTATTGGGTTTGTGAGGGAAAATATGAAAAACTATACTCAAGTTTATGTGAAAAATAGTTTTGAAGCGGCAGAAATGTATTGCAAAGCTTTTGGTGCAGAAATTACATTTGAAGTGAGAAATGATGATAAAACTGCTTATGCACACTGTGAATTATCTGTAGATGGTGAAGGATTTTTAGCATTAAGTGAAGCGGCAAATCCTTGTGATATAAACATAGTTCACAAAATGAAATGGGAAACTATGACGTTTAATGTTTTTGAAATGGGAAGCGAAGATGCGGTTTGTAATGCCTTTAATATTTTGAGTAATGGCGGTGTTATTATTAATCCCATTCAGGAAGTTCCATGGAGCAAATGTTGTGCGACTGTTATAGATAAATTTGGAGTGTGTTGGTGGATTGCAATTTGATAAAGCTAATGAGCATTATCAGAAGTTATTTTACTTCGTTATATTTCTAAATTGCAAATTTAAAAGGAGGGAAAATTACATCCATCCTTTAAGCATATCCATATTCCAATATTATTATCTAACAGATCTTAAAAATAAAATAAAAAAGTCCACAAATTTCTGAAAATATTTCAAAAATCTGTGGACTAATTAACGCTATTTAAGATCAACAAATATTGTTTGATCCTCTGCTATATATATTGTTTTTCCGCCATCATCAACCTTAATGTTATTTGTCTCTATCTGTTGATATGTCCATGGAACAATCTTTAAGCTAGTTATTTCACTTCCATTTCTATGGAAAAAAGCACCGTAACCTATAGGTAGTTTTAATCCAACCCTTTGGCCATTCTGATCATAAATGTCGTATGAACATATTTGATCCAATGTGCTAGTTGCTTTGGAAAATCCGTTCTCAGTTCCTTCTATACTTATTCTATCTGGTGCTACAATAACTTTATCTATTTGAAGTGTACTTCCGTTTATATTGATAGTTTTATTTACTTCAACCACCTTACAATCCTTCTTATAATTACTTACATCATACTTAAAATCGAATGTGAATTTTTTTTCATCAATGCCCTTCTTAATAGCTAGGATAGAAAATACTAGCTTTATATTTTCATTCTTTGTCAAATTTAGTCCATCTACATAAAATTCTATACCCACATTATTTATTTCTTCACCACTATTTTCATCCTTCTTAATTAGCTTTACAGAATACCCCATCGGTCCAACAGTCTTAAAACTATCGATACTATTTTTATACCGCTCCTCACCATTGACATATAGATCCGGTACAAGGTCAAAACATTGATTATCCAACTCTTTTTTATTCATGTTGATATCAAAGTTTACAACCACCCTATTATTATCTGTAAAAAATTCATTTAACGTAAGCACTAGCTTAGACTCTTCTGGAACAACTTGATCTTCAGCAACTTTTGTCCCAATTTCCTCGACTGTTTTATGTATTTTAGCAGTATACTTATTGTTTTCATCCTTTAGTCCTAGCCAATTAGATATACTATATTTAAAATTATCCACAAAACCAAATACATTTTCATTGTTCTTTGTCATACTCATATTTGCCGCTATCAATAAAGCTACAACTGCAGTTATAATTGCTTTATTTCTGAACTTTACTTCCTTCTTATTACTTTTTTTAAACTTCTTCATCATTCTTTTCTTTTCAATCTCGTCCACTTCTTCTTCTTTATATTGAGAAAAATCTATTTCTACTCCATTTAATAAATTATATTCTTCCTTCACTACAACTACCTCCATCTCTTCTAATGTTGTGAAAAAATACAAAACCTTAATTCTATGTTCTAGAAAATAAACTCCTTAGCTTACTTTTTCCTCTAGATACTCGATTGTAGAGAACCGCTGGCTTCATATTTAAATCTCTGCTTATTTCCTGAACAGAATCTTCATCCATAAAGAGCCTTATAAATAATTCTTTATCCTTAGGTGAAAGTGTCTTAAGTAACTGTTCCGTCTCCTCTGCTATCTCATCTTGTAATACTTCCTTTTCTAAATTAAAATTACTCTCAATATTTAACTCCGAGATATCTACCTGCTGTATGTCTTTTAGATATTTTCTTTTATAATCAATAGTTTTATATTTTGTTATTGCAGCCACCCAATTTTTAAGGATATTTTTCTCCTTATCAAAGCTATGTATATTGTTCCATACCCCAAGATAAACATCATTGATACACTCCTCATGATATTGTCCAAGATTATATAGATGTTTTTTTACGATAGCTTTTATAAGTGGTGCATATTCATTTATAAGTATCTCTATTCCTTTTTCATTTCTCTTTCTTATTAACGCCACGATTTCTTCATCCATCAATATTTCTCCTTTCGCACACGCTCTTATATTTACTATTTCGGATACTAACATCTATTTCTATCATTAACTTATATATTATTTTATACAATTCTTCCATTATCATTTAATAAAGGGTAAAAAACAATTTTCATGACTTTATCCCTTTGTAAACAAATTTTATTTAATATTATCTTTAGATAGCTTTATATTTGAATCTATAAAAATAAAAAAACTAGTGCCCTTAATTAAACATTGAGGATACTAGTTTTTATTTAATTATTCTATTTTAGCCAACTAACTCTGCTGATCTTATATCTTTTATATCATTTAGTTTCTTAATTTCACGAGCTATAAGCACATAAGATATTATTGATGAAATAAAGTCAGACACTGGTCCTGCAATCCATATTCCATTTAAACCAAAGAATTTTGGAAGTATAAGTACTAAAGGTATTAATATTACAACCTGTCTTAATAAACTCATAAACATAGAGTGCTTTGCTTTTCCAACAGATTGAAAGTAATTCACAAATAACGTCTGCGAACCTACCATGAAGAACATCAATAGGAATATTGAAAGCCCCTTTGATCCCATATCTATAAGTTCAGTATCAGCTGAGTTAAAGATACTTATTATTTTAACAGGGAATAATTGAACTAATAACCACCCGATTGTTGATATAATAGTGTTTACAATAGCTCCATTTAGCAAAGTTTTCTTAACCCTACTAATATTTTTTGCTCCGTAGTTATATCCAATTATAGGTTGAGTTCCTTGATTTACACCTAACATAGTCATCATTATCAATGTAGCAATACTCATTATAAGTGAATAAGCTCCTACAGCTAAATCTCCACCATATTTAATAAGGCTTGTATTGATTATAAATGTAACAAAACTAGCTGATACCTGCATAATAAGTGGAGACACTCCTATGGACACTATTTCTTTAACAACTTGTTTTTCTAATTTCATATTTTCTTTCTTAATCTTTAATAGACTCTTTCCCTTTGTAAAATATCTCAATATCCAGATAGAGCAAACTGCCTGTGAAATAATAGTTGCCATTGCTGATCCAACTACACCAAACTTAAATATAAAAATGAATATAGGATTCATTATAAAGTTTAGTACAGCACCTATAAGCATAGTTTTCATAGCAGTCTTTGGGTCACCTTCTGAACGGATTATAGGATTTAAACCAAATCCTATATTTTGAAGAACTACACCTAATAATAATATTCTAGCAAATTGCTTTGCATAAGGCATAGTCTCTGCACTGGCACCAAATAATTTTAATATTGGGTCTAAAAATATAATTCCAACAACTGTAACAATCAATGATAATATAATAGTAAGAATAAAAGCATTCCCTACAATTTTCTCAGCTTCCTTGAGCTTTTTCTGTCCCAATTTTATAGAGACTACCGCAGCAGAGCCTGCACCAACGAATAGTCCTACTCCCATAATTATATTAGTAATAGGAAAAGTTACTGCTACTCCTGAAAGTGCCATGGAGCCTACGCCTCTACCGATAAATATTCTGTCAACAAGACTGTATAAGGCATTTACCATCATTCCTATAACCGCTGGTATAGAAAATTTCCAAAGAAGTGACCCTATATTTTTCGTACCTAAATCTTTTGATTCGTCCATATTACTTACTTCCTTTCCTATATATCTAGTGATAAGAACATTAAATTCTTTGCACCGACTTATTTTTTTACTTTGACTACATAGCTTCATAGAAAAGACTACTTTTGAATACAGCTTTCCTTTTAATCTATTTATTTGTTTTAAGCAGCTAGATTATCCTATTAAAATTTCGTCACTTAATTAAATAACTTTCTATAAAACCTGGATTCATAAAAAAGATAACAAATTACCTAGGAAGTATATTCGACATGTCATTTTAGTTAGTTACCTAAGTATTTTGTCAAAAAAAATACACACTTTCTTTATTAATCCTATGTATTTATAGCTTTGATATTGTTGTATACCTTCTTCAACCATATTGTGAAAATTACTTTTTCTTCCTCAGAAAACCCAACAGAAAGAGCATCTTCAATTTCTCTTATTGTTTCTAAACTGCACATTCTAAGTTCCTTGCCTTTTTCTGTGAGATATAATCTCTTACACCTATAATCCTCGTTATCTTGCTGTCTATATATAAGTTCCTTACTTAGCAAAGTTTCCACATGTCCTGAAACTGAGGCAGCAGTCAAATTTAAGCTTTCTTGAATCTCCTTTTGAGTAAGTCCTTCCTTACTCCAAAGTTGATATAAAACAGCAGCTTGTGAAGATGTAATTCCATACTTATGAAGTTTTTTATCTGAAACCTTATTCAAGGCCCTTCCAAGATTATTAATCCAATACTCAATAAATATTTCTGGTTTTTGTAGCATAATAGTTAGCCTCCTAACTGTTTCTTATATAAGAATAACACCATTAAAATTCTTTTGCAATGCTAGTAATGGAAAAAACAAATTCTATCTCATTGACTATGGAGTAACATATCATGATAATCTTTTTGATTTTATATTCAAAGCAACCACTGTAATATGTAGCCTATGAACTAATATATCACGGTAATATCATATAATCAAAGAGCATCATATTTTATAAATATTAACTTTACCGTAACAATCGTAACATTAGTAATTTTTCAATTATATATTAATATAAGATAAAAATATAAATTATGCTATATCTAAAAAAAGATTATAGCTATCAATATGGAGATGAAACTAATGAGTAATTTAAAAAATACGCCTGGCTTAACAAATTTAATCCCTGAAATAACTACCATACCTTATCCTTTATACCTTTCACTCCAAGGAAAATACTTTGTAGGCTCCGCAGATAACATTGCCTTTGGTCGCGGTAAAAGTGCTTGGGCAGGCCTCATAAATCCTAGAAATTCTGGTGTCAATCTCCACCTTTATGTATGGACTGCAACAAACCTAGGCGGCCCACCTTTACTAGCAGAAATATGGTTTAATGCTGTTCCAAAAGGATGTCCTGTAGAATCACCATTAGTGACTCCTGCCAACACAACTATTTCTCCTCCGCCAAAACCAAGAGTAAGATTGTTTTCTGCAGGCAATGTTAATGGCTCACCTACAGGCGGGGTTAATGCTTATGATAGACTCGTTCCTGCTTCCTCTACAGTTGCCGACGAAGAAGATGGCAAATTTATTTTTCCTCCTGGTGGATCATTTATTATTTCCTTGTCAGCTCCATCAACACCGCATACACTTACCGCTGGTACTGTTGCCTTCGGTTGGTACGAAGAAAAAATTGATTCCTAATATTTTCAAAGACTGTAACCTTATTTATTAATTTATCGTTGCAGTCTTTATATGTTTTTTATATACATTTAATAATGAAGCTACAGTTGAAATTCTGTGCAATAGCCACGAAACTTTATAAGTTATATATAGGTTCCATTATTTAGACTTCATTAAACCTCTATAGCATATTGAAAAATGAACATACCTGCTGAAGAACTTTTATCAAAGCTTATATACATATATCTCTGATAGAACACAAAAATAATAGGTATAATTTTTCTTTTAACTGTAGATATCTAATATATAATAGCAAATCAAATAATATAGTGGAAATATATTTACAGGTCCTTGTATTTAATTCCTTCTATGCAATAACTCTATATGAATGAGGTGTAAAAATGAAAAAAGTTCTTATAGTTGATGACGCTCTTTTTATGAGAGTAATGCTTAAAAACATTTTAGAAAAGCATCAATTTGAAGTAGTCGGAGAAGCTGGCAATGGCGCCGAGGCAGTAAAAGCATATGAAAAATTACATCCTGACATTGTAACCTTAGACATTACAATGCCGCAAATGGATGGTTTAGCAGCATTACAGGAAATAAGAAACCTTGACCCAAACTCCAAAGTAGTTATGGTTTCAGCTATGGGGCAAGAATCTAATGTAAAAAAGGCTATAAGTATTGGTGCAAAATCCTTTTTGGTTAAGCCTTTTCAAGAGGATCATGTAATCAAAACCTTAAACAACATTTAAATATATTATCATTTTTAATTATTAGGAAATATTTTCTTATATAATAAACTAAAGCAGATAACCTTCGCGACTTTTATATTCTGTCAACACAACTCAATAGGCTTACTTAGCAAAAGAATAAACTGTATCCTGTAAGCTACACAATCTATTTTTTGTGTCTCTCCTACAGAGTACAGTTTACTTCTCAATTAGTCTATTATGTGTTTATTATTTTTGCATTAAGACACCTTTTTATACACTTCACTCTTTTAACCTCTAATCTCAATGTATTATTTTAATAACATTCCTTTCTTTAATACATATGTAGAAGCCTCCATTATTTTAGGCCATAATCGATGAAGCTTTACACTTTTATGGTAATCATTATTTAACTCGTCAAGTATATCGAATTTATTTTCCGATAAATATTCTGCTATAACTTTATACTTATCAATTTTTGATGATAACAATACATCATTTATAAGTGCATCAATTCTGTCAATTCTTTCTTTTGTACTAATACTATAAAAAGATTCTTCAAAAAAATCAGGTATATCTTTGTTTGCTAATTTTTTCATCTGATTAAAATTACTAATTTTATTATTGAAACTTAATTTATCAAATAGCTTATGGCTAAATTTTGTAGTGAGCAAGCTAAGATCATTTTGCTTTATTATACCTTTCCAATATGGTTTCAAAGCCTCTATTTCCTTCCTTCCATTATCATAGTCATGATTAATTTTATTACAATGATACAAAATAGGTACTTTTAGAAATGAGCTTAGTTGCTGAGTATTATAATCAAAGGCAATTCCATTTAACCCAACAAAGCTTGGAATCCACTTAAATACATCTTTCATTGAAATGTTACCACACTCTGGATATCGATGTATCTCTTTTGACAAAAACTTATTAGGTCCTTTTTGATTATAAACAGATATTAATACAGGCTTTTCAGCATTTTTATTAATCATCTCTGAATATTTTACTTCAATATAATCGTCTATTAACGCTTCTTCAATATCATTTAACTTAACCAAATTTCTTATAATGTTTTCATCTCTATCTTTTAGATCCTTTACATCTAGGTTCCATTCACCAAAGTAATCACCGCCAACAACTAATATCTCTTCTTTACCAAATGAATCTGCAATGATAGAATTGCTTAAATGTTTTTTTACTGTATTTATTTTTTTGCCTAAATACTTAACCTCTTGTAAAATTGGATATTGATCTTTAGGAATCTTTCTAACATTACAGTCCGAATCTCTACGAAAGAAAACATCGCTTCCCAGCATTGTAACAATTAAATATATCATATTTGATATTCTTCCATAATCACAGCCCTTAGGTAACAGGAGATCCATTAATTCATCCAATTCCACTCCACTTATTATGGAAATTTCTTTTATAATTTTTATTTGATTCTCTAAGGTTAAATGCATTATTTTCATATGTGAAATATTGCTAAAATCTTTTAAAAACTTAGTATTATGCTCCAGTATACTACTTGTACTATTGTCCACAATAACTAATTTTATATCCTCATTAATATATTCTTTTGCTGCGTATATTTCATTAGATGCAGAAATAACTGCAGTATCAATTATTCTATTTGTTGGAATCGCAAAAACACTCACTTTTGACATTCTCCATTTCATTAGTAAATTTTATTATATTCCTTTGTAATTATATATTAATATTACCAGTAATTTAGAAAAACACTTATATGTTAATATTAATATTTTATTGTACAAAATTATCATAATACCTATTTAAGGCATCACCATGCTTTCAATGTCCTCTACTCTTGACCTATCAGCTTCATCAACACTTTCATTCTGATTAAAAGGACATTAAACAAATACTATTCTCATCTATTAGAATTAGCTAAATAAAATACTCCAGCCGTATGACCTCAATAGGTTTATACTGCTGGAGTTTATACATTTATTTTTATAACTTTTTATTTAACACTACTTTTTCCTATGACTATCCTAGCAAATTAATATTTAAACTAGATGAATCTTTTATAATAACCACTTTATCCATATATGGCTTCAACCTATTTTCAAATTCCGGCCTGTCTTTCTCAAAATCTGATGTCCACTTGTACATGGCTCTTAACATCTCTAAGTTTGACTTGTAATGGCATTTTTCAATACCCAATTGCTGCTTAATAAATCTCGATAAAATACGATATCTTCGCTTCCAGAGAGGTGTATCAAGAAAAATTATTTTATCTGCCATGTCAAATAAACAATGACAGCTTGATCTATATGTACCCTCAATAATCCAAGCACCGATTCTATCGATATCCTCAATAACTTCCACTTGTTCTTCTGGAGTTCGTTTAAATCGTCCCGCATCAGTTTCATTCCATACAATGCAGTCTAATTCATGATGAGGTATATTCAATTCTTGTGACACCCTTCTAGCCAATGTAGTTTTTCCGCTAGCTACTATTCCGATTATATAAATTTTACTCATTGGTATCTCCTTAGTTAAGGTTTTTTAAATACTCCTTTAATATCCCTTGATAATTCTTTTGAAGTTATATTTATCACCAATTCTTCAATTGCAGCTACACTTGCAATAGTACAAATTATAAATCCTAAAATATTTATATCAACAGCCATATATAAATATGGGAAACAAAATAGAGAAAGGCCAGTTGCCTTATTAGCATACGTATGAAGTATAGCAAATGCATGATATTTAAAATACACCACCAATAGTGAAGCAATTCTAACAAAAGCAATCACTATTATCCACATTAATAGCTTAATTGGAATCAATAATATTGGTAAAAAAACAACAATAACAGCCCCCATAAAAACAATATCAGCAAGACTATCAAGTTTTGAACCAAAATTACTTGCAGAATTAGTTCTTCTTGCTATATATCCATCCATAATGTCGGTAAAGCCGCAAACAGAATATACAAGCAAAAACAATGTGGTTGTGGGTTTTAAAAATAATAGGATTATAGATATTAAAATCCTTAATATAGATAGGGTATTTGGTATACTTTTCATTATATTTCCTCGCAAATTAAAGGATTATATTTAAAACACATCCTAATATTTATATAAGAATCAGCTCTAACATTCTTTTGTCCACTTCATCAAAATATCCAATATCAGTTTTTAAGTCCCAAAGAAGAATTTCATTCATCTCTTCGTTTTCTGCAAAGGTTCTTATTTCATCTATTTCAGCAAAATATGTAGCTCTATATCTAATCTGTTGTTTATTTTTATCATATATCTTAAATAGTCCTTTGTACTGAAGGTTATTTACCTTTTGATTTGTTTCCTCAAACAATTCTCTATATGCGCACGCCTTAGGGGTTTCACCTTCTTCTATTTTACCAGCTGGGAACTCCCATTGCTTTCGCCATTTGTTATATGCTACTAAATACTTATCTTTACACTTTATAAATGCAAAAGCTCCAGTAATTGGTTTGTAATCACTGCTTTGCAATAACGCTTCTTCTGAAATCTGTATGAATTCCAATAATTGATGTCCACTTTTATTCTCAACTATAATCATTTTATCATGATCCCTTCAGTGCCTTATATATTAACGCTAATAGTAATTCAAATAAATGCTTATATGTTAATATTAACACTAATCCAAATAAATTCCTACACACCAATAGAAATACCGATTTATGCAAATAAGGTATTCTACTATATAAAATCATTATAATTTCCAGTAAAAAAACCACAACACTTTCAATGCTTAAAGTAGTAATATATTAATATACGTATTGAGGGGAGAGTTGATTATGCACAAAGATTTAGAGTTAGCTTTTGAAAGAGTAGTAGAAATATTGAAAGAAGATAACCGCTGCAAGGGTGGCTGGCACTATGGCTCTATAAGTAGAGGGTCAGAAGATATTTATTCCGATTATGATCCTGTTTTTTTGGTGTCAGATAAAGACTTTGAAGAATTTGCAGCAGATATTCCAAAGATTTTTGCTGAAGCTTCTGATGAACTTTTAATTTTCTGGGGTGAAGACTTTAATGATGCTCACTTCAAAAATTATTGTAGTGTAATTCGCTTAGGGACTAACTTGCATCAGCTTGATTTTTTTATAATTAACGCTGATTATCCTGAGGAATGGATGTGTAGACAGCACTGCAAAGGTTGCACAAAAGATAATATAATTTTTGATAGAACTGGAGAGGTAGCTGAGTTTCTCGCTAGAGGTTATAGTACAGAAAATTATATCCCTGACCCAGTAAGAGCTATGGATACATATTGGTTTCATACAGAGATGCTTATAAAATATTTTAAGCGAAAGGATATATTTAAATTACTAAAAAATATCGATATATTGTTTCATTCACATATAGATTTATTACTAAGCCAATATGATACCTTAGACTGGGGTTCCTGGGAAAGCAAAGTAAAACATTGCCTTCCTGAGGAAAAGCAACAACACTTAACATCATATTTTGCAAATGCAAATTTCAGTGATTTAGAAGCTGCCATAAAAAGTAGTATGATTCTATTCAGAGATGACGCAAAAGAAACTTGCAAAACAAAAGGTATTGATTATCCTGATACAATAGCTGACCAAGTGATTTCATACTTTAATAAGAGAATGGCTTCTGAGGATTTCGAATAATATCAAGTATCTCCTTAGGTGTATTAGCAAAGTATGTAGGCTTAGCTTCTTTTAACTCTTCATAGGAACCATATCCATAGGTAACGGCAATTGTATGGATATGGTTTTTAGTTCCGCCAATTACATCGTGCTTCCTATCACCAATCATAACTACCTTACCTAAATCTTTGATATTTAATTCTGAAATAATATAACTTATCACTTCTGACTTAGAACTTCTTGTGCCATCAAGATTACTACCTACAATAAAGTCAAAATATCCTTCTAAATTGAAATACTTAAGTATTTTTTCTGCGTATATAGTCGGTTTGGATGTAGCAACAATTAGGATTTTACCTTTCATCTTTAGCTTCTCTAATAAGCTTTGAATTTCTGGATACACTTCATTTTCAAAGATTCCTTTTTTCGAAAAATACTCTCTATAATATTCAAGAGCCTCTCTACTTTTCTCATCATTAAAAGAATAGTGTTCTTTAAAACTCTCCATTAATGGCGGTCCTACAAACGACTCCAAAGACTCTAAGTTCTCTACTTCTATATTATATTTAGCTAAGGCATACTTTATGGATTTTGCTATCCCAACCTTAGAATCTGTTAACGTCCCATCTAAATCGAATAGTATATATTTATAATCTTTCAACTTTAATTCCCCCTAGCTAAATATTTTCTAATAGCTATTATATTATGTCGCCCCATATAAATAAAATTGATATTATTTATATAATCCATAAGTAACTTTTATATCTAGTTTGATAAATTAAAAATTATATAAGCTCTCATAATATTTCTATATTAAATCCATGTAATGTTGATAAAATAAACGTAAATTTGTAATCATAACATCTATATAAAATGCTTAAAAATAAAAAAGATAGTTTTTAACCTATCTTTTTTAAAAATAACAAATTAAATTTTAGTGTGCACAATCATGATTACAACTATGATTTACTGAAAACTCAGTTAGCTTATTTTCTTTTAGCAAGTTAATGTTATTTAGAACAGTACTATCATCAACTTTATATACTCTAATTTCTTTAGCTTGTAATTTGCTTAATGCTCCTGCACCAATACCACCTACCAGTATTGCATCTACCTTTTCTCCCCCTAGTGCTTTTTCTGGGTGACACATTCCATGCTGATGATTAAGATCACTATTTGGAATAACTTTTACTTCTGCATTTTCGCTATCGTAAATCATAAATATTGGCGCAGAACCAAAGTGGTTATATGGTATACTTTCTAATCCTTTATCCTCTTTTAATGGAATACAAATTTTCATTTTTCATTCTCCTTCAAATTTTATTTTCTCACAACATTTAGTTTTCTTTCGCTGGCATGACTTGTTACAAATATCAAAAGAGCTTTCATTAATGTTAAAGTAGCTTAAATGAAAATCATTAGAGGCTTCATCAATAAATTTTTTCAGATCTAAAAATACAGACTTTTGAAGTTTATAATTTACGAAATATCCATTTTTCTCTCCAACGATTATTCCTGCATCCTTAAGAATTTTTATATGCTGAGATACTGCTGCTTCGGATATATTTAAATGTCTTGCAATCCCTTTTGCACATATATTTCTTTTTGACACAATTATTAAAATTTTTAATCGTGTTTCATCGCCTAATGCTTTAAACACTTTCACTATTTGTTCCATCGAAGCCTCCATTTTACTTAAGTAATCACTTAACTAAATTATATATTACTTAACCTAATATATCAATAAGTTATTATTAATTTAATTCTTCTTATGATGGTAACACTTCTTATTTCCCATTGCATTATGTTGCTTCATATAAATAGAATTGATATTATTTATATAATCCATAAATAAAATTTATATTCGAGGTTTTAAGATGAGTAGATATAATATTTCACTAGATTCCTATAAAATATTTTGTACAGTAGCTAAGTATAACAGCATTACCAAAGCAGCTGAAGAATTATTTGTAACTCAGCCTACCATCAGTATGGCAATAAAAGCATTAGAAGAAAAACTAGGCTGCATCCTATTTATTCGTTATCCAAAGGGCGTTAGGCTTACCAGTGAAGGAGAAATTTTTTATTCATATTTAAGCAAAGCTATGATCCTTATCGATACAGCAGAGCAAAAATACGAAGAATTGATTCATTTAGATTCGGGCGAAGTGAATATCGGTGCCAGTGATTCCATAATAAGTGGCTTTTTGTTACCCTACTTAGATAAATATAACGATCTTCATAGCAAAATTAAGATAAAGGTAATTAATAGAACCACAAAGGAAACTCTTGAGCTGTTAAAAAAAGGAGTCATAGATTTAGGCTTTGTGAATTTACCTATCCCACTTGATGAAAATATTGATATTATCAAGTCTATTCCTATTCATGATTGCCTTGTTTTTGGAACTAAATTTAAAGAACTTTTTAATGGGGAATTTGATATAAAAACTTTAGAGATGTACCCATTATTGATGCTAGAGAAATCCAGCAATACAAGAAATTTGTTAGATCAGTATGCAAAGAAAAATAACTTAACATTGACTCCTACAATAGAACTTGATAGTACTGATTTGCTAATAAAATTTGCTAAGATAAATTTAGGCGTTGCTTTTGTAATAATGGAGTTTGTAGAGCCTATGGTTGATAATGAAACTGTTTTTGCAAGAAACCTATTGCCAGCGATTCCTCACCGAGCAATAGGCATGGTAAAACTTAAGAATATTCCACTTTCTCATGCTGCCAATGCCTTTGTGGATTTAGTTTTATCCCCAGATAACTTGTAAAAAATTCAAGATATCCACATACAAACCTTAACTCATTATCTCCTGACTTTTTCACTTAACTAACATATAAACAACAATTTGTAAAAGAGGAAAAGTGGTGCTAGAATCTAAATAGTACAAATTAAAATGAGAAAATCCTATATATGTAATATGATACAATAATGGTATTGTATCCAAGGAGGATCTCATTATGGCAAAACATTTAGACAAACAGTTTAAGCTTGATGCAATTCAATATTATCAAGATCACAAAGAATTAGGACTAGTTGGGTGTGCTAAGAATCTTGGCATTAGTCAGCAAACTCTTTCCAGATGGCAGAAAGAACTGCGAGAAACTGGCGATATAGAAAGCCGTGGCTCTGGCAATTATTCTTCCGATGAGGCAAAAGAAATTGCTCGTTTAAAACGTGAATTGCGTGATACTCAGGATGCTCTTGATGTATTAAAAAAAGCCATCAGCATTCTGGGAAAATAACAGAAGCTCTTTACCTAGAAGTTTCTGAAAAGACGGAAGCTGCCATGAAAGAAAACCGCCAGGTTTCCGTCTCTGGAATGCTGAAAATATTGGGTGTTTCACGGTCTGGTTATCGTGCATGGCAGAAACATATGCCTTCTGATACGCAAAAACGTAAGGAGGCTGTTAAAGTAAAAATTAAGGATATTTACGATGATTCCAAACAAAACTATGGTGCACCCAAAATTGCAAAAAAGCTACAACAGGATGGAGAAATCATTTCTCAGCGTACTGTTGGCAAGTATATGAAAGAACTAGGAATCAAGGCTCAATGGATCAAACCTTGGACAGTAACAACCAAAGATTCTGATTTCAGTAATGAACTTCAAAATATTCTTGATGAACAATTTAACCCTGAACGCCCAAATGCCGTCTGGTGTAGTGATATAACTTATATTTGGACAACAGAAAGGTTTGTTTATCTAACCAGCATTATGGATTTATATTCAAGGAAAATCATCGCATGGACGCTTTCAGAAACTTTGGAAGCAGCATGTGTGATAGAAACAATTAACAAAGCCAAAGCAAGAAGAAATACTGAGGAACCACTTATCTTACATAGTGATCGAGGAAGTCAATACGTTTCAAATGAATACCGAAAAGCTACTGAAACAATGCAACTAAGCTATTCTAAGAAAGCCTTTCCATGGGATAATGCTTGTATCGAATCCTTTCATTCCTTAATCAAAAGAGAATGGTTGAATAGATTCAAAATCTGTAATTATAGACAATCATATCGCCTAGTATTTGAATATATTGAAGCCTTCTATAATACACAACGTATTCACAGTCATTGCGACTATATGTCGCCAGATGATTTTGAAAAGCTGTATGAAAAAGCAAAAAAGCAAGGAATGCTATTGGCGAGTTAATATGAGGATAAACTTCTCATTTTAACTTGTACTAAATCTTGACATAGGACCAAAGAGATTAATTATGTATCTTTAGCGATTATAGTATAGATAGTAAATAATAATATAAGTGTAGATAAGAATATAAGTGTAGATAAGAATATAAGTGTAGATAAGAATATAAGTGTAGATAAGAATAGAGATATACCAGGATAAAAGGGTATAAAAAGAGAGTGTAATGGAAGTTACTCTTGGCAAAACAGAAAAAGGTGAGCCTATAATTCATAAGGTCTTTATTATTTAATTTGTATATTATCATTAATAAAATACAATCATAACATTATATCATTATATCGAAAGAAGGTAATACCTATTGTATGAATTTAAAGATGAATATAAAACAGAAATAGCTTTCATTGATGAACAGCATAAAGTTCTTTTTGAAATAGCAAATGAAGCTTATGAATTATTAAAAAATGATTATGTAGTTGATAAATATAATAAGATAGTAGAGTTAATACATAAGCTTCAAAATTATACTGCCTTTCATTTTAAAGCTGAAGAAGAATACATGAAAAGTATTAACTATAAAAGAATGTTTACTCAAAAAGTTGAGCATGAAGCATTTATAAAAAGAATTAACGATGTAGATTTTTCAAAGATTGATCAAAACCAAGATCAATACATAATAAATATTTTACAACTTTTAAATGATTGGTTAATAGAACATATTTTTTCAAATGACAAACTTATAGGAAAATAATTCACCCCAAGCTTAACACTTGCAATAATGAGAATTTCCTCGACCCCAGATACAAAGAAAAAAGTAATTCATAGTAAAGCTTTGCTATATCTAGTGAATATATTCTTAATTTAACGACACAACAATAAAAATCGAATAATTATTAAACATCGCATTATTAAAAATTGAATTTTGCGGTGTTTTTACGTCCCAATTCAAAAACATTGAAGGTGATAGTTTACTTGCAGTTGGAGATGATGAGCTGATAAAAATACACTTTCACACAAATACGCCATGGAAAGTCCTTGAATATTGCGCTTCATTAGGTGATATTTATGATGTTGTTATAGAAAATATGGAACTCCAAATCAATGGTCTTCATGGTTAGACCAAAATATGGCCATGCACTACAATCTAAGAACCTAAAAAAAGCCTAGCTAATCACCAAAAGATTATCTAGGCTTTTATAGATACCCACAGTCATAACAAAAATTAATTCTTTTCATGGCTATTTATCATCTTATGAATAGTACTCCGTGGCAGTCTCTAGAATAATAAACTCCCCCTTTGTTGCATCCAAAGTGGCATTTACTCCTATAGGAATCGTAGCCAGGTCATGGGTATGTCCTATTGGAAGTCCCCAAATGGCTGGTATACCAAGGTTTCCTATTCTATCAAAAATCAAGTCTTCCAAAGTTCTGCCCTTATCATATATATCTGAAGTACAATCAGTACACTCACCTATGACGATGCCAGATGCTGCTTGTAGTTTTCCCGTGTTCAAAAGCTGTGTCAATCTACTGTCTATATCTTGAATATCCGAGCCAATCTCTTCTAAAAATAATATTTTTCCTTCCGTATTAACTTCATAAGGAGTACCAATAAGCTCACAGATCAATGATAAATTCCCACCTATAGTTTTTCCACTTACTTTTCCTGGAGTAACCTTAACTAGATATTTATCTGGATCAGCCATTATAATTTTCCCTATTGGCCGCTCACAGCAAAGGGCCTTGAAAAGATATCCCATTCTGTATTTTGTGGCATATTCACCATAAATTCCAGTGGCATTAGGTCCATGGAAGGTCACAAGTCCTGCTTTCTTATAAATTGCAAGATGAAGTGCAGTTATATCGCTGTAACCTATAAATATCTTAGGATTCTGTCTTATAACTTCATAATCTATTTCATCTAGTATTCTTGGGGAACCATAACCGCCTTGGCTACAGAAGATTGCATCGATTGATGGATCAGCAAAAAAAGTATTTAAATCCGCTGCTCTAGCTTTGTCTGAACCTGCAAGATAGTAATAATTATCGTAAGCATGTTGCCCCACCTTCACCTTAAAACCATAGCCTTCAAAAGCTTCAACAGCTCGCCAGATATCACTTTTATCCATTCCTGTTGCAGGCGACACAATACCTATGGTATCCCCAGTCTTAAGTCTTTTAGGTTTTAACATCCACCTTCACCAACCCTGAACTTGCTCCACTTCTCAGTAAATCTATCCTTAAGATGCCCCTTTAAATGATTCCACTGAGGATGATTCGCAAAATAATCGTGAGTAATAAAAGGCATGCCACTGGAATTTCCCCACCTAGCACAAAATGCCATCATCTTAGCGAGATCGCTATCTATTATCTTCCCATCTAATGTGCCTTGAGGTGAAAATGGTGGTGGTGACCCTGCAAGACTTGGATACTTTTGATCATCCAATTCATAATGACCATCAATAGTTCTAGAAGACGGTATTCTCTGATTTAAGTAAACATCATAATGATCAGCTAAAATATCCTTTGCTGCTTCTATATCCAACTTTCCTAACTGATGTTCCAGTAGTTGTGTAAGTCGAACTCTTCTTGCTCCTTGATGATCACGAATATCTGTATAACAACTGTTTTCCACTTCTAAATTGCGGATTCTCGGATCTTCTGGTGCATTAAATCCAATGAAATAGCCATCCTCCAAAGTTTTTACATTATAGTACTCTAGACCTTGTTCAAATCGAAGAATTTTATTAGTTTTTATATCTCCTAGGAGCCACATACTAGTGTATCCACCATTGCTTCTCTCCTTCATAATATCAACAAAACCAGTCATATCATCAGCATATTGAATAGCCTTACGAATTCTCACAAACTGAGGGATTCCGTTAGGATTATATTTCATAAAACCAGCAATACTTGTATCCGCGCCTAAAAGTCCTGAACCTGTGACAAAGAAATCACTAAAGCTATCTATATATCCTGGAGCCGTCTGCATCAAAATCCTATTACCTCTTTTAGGTACAATGTCTATAATTATATTGAGATACTGCCCAGTTTCAAAGTTCTCCCAAGTGTTATGTGCTAAAAGTATTTTTTTATTTTTTGTAGCAGAACCAGTGGCAATAAAAGCTGAACAACGGCCTTTGGCTCTTGCTAAATTGCTACCAACTACCCCATTATTCCTATAAGGCCACCAAAAATCTATAAGTTCACCATAACCGTTCCATGCAAGAATTTCTTGCCAAGTTACTTGTACCCCTGCCTTATATGCGCCATCAGCTATACCTTTTATTTCATATAAATACTCTATATCAAGCCTATTCGTAAACTGTCTTTCTGCTTCCTTAACAAAAAAACTCCACTCCTTACCTGTATTCCAGTAAGTTAGGAACTTTAAGTTATCCATAATTTCCTTAATTTCTTTTGCAAGTAAGAATCCATGCTGAAAACCACGCTTATATGGTTCTCCTTCAATGTGAATATATATCCAACCGTTTCTCTCAAATCTGTAGCCTTTACCAAAATAATGAATATTGTCCGGGCAATTCTTACTTTTACGTTGCTGATAGCCTTCATAAGGTTTATTGTTTTGATTTTTTTTACTACCTTGCTGTGTATTGTTGCTTTGTTTAGTTTTGTTCCTTTGATGCATATTGTTGTGGCCTTGCTGAGTATTATTACTTCTGTAAGCATTGTTACTTTGCTCAGCATTACCATTTTGCTGGACATCGTTATTCTGCTGAGCATTATTGCCTTTATAACTTCTACTACTTTGATAATTACTAGAATAACCGCTCGTCTCTTGATAATCCTTTTTACTCCGGTAGTTTCTGTTGCCTTGGTAATTATTATTGCTCCTTACCATTCCATAGACACCCCGATTCTCCACTTTCACTTTTTGCATACTAATATCATATTAATATCCTTGGTGAAAGGTGAATCTATATCTAAACTTTTAGGAACAACTTCTTTCTAAAGCAAATATCTTTATAAAACATTTAACTACTTTTGAAATTCTATATATTAAAATTGAAAATCTAAATTAAATTTATAAGCGCCATATGGATTCAATGTAAGACGTTATTTGAATTTATGTTATTTATAAAAAAAAAACATCTGAATTAGATGGATATTGTTCATAAAAACAGTCTAATTAAAAATTCATCCTCATCTCTCAGAATTTAATCTGCTGGATTTAGCACCATCACTTTAAAGTGTGGTTGCTGAAACGTCTTAGGGCCAGTCCCTCGGCTTCTCTTGATAAGGTTAATAATATCATTTTTTTTAAAAGGGCTTTTTTTACTTTAGTTCCTTAATACTTTTCTCTAGTAAACTTATATGTTTTATGTGTTTTATTATAACCACATTTTTCTATTTTGTCAATATGTTTTCACATTTACTTATAATAGTTAATGTACCTGTATTCTATGTAGCAAATTTATGATAACTTTCTATAACTTCATCCTTGAAATTTCTTCCTATTGGAACCTCAAGATCACTCTTTAAGATCAACTTATCTGATAATACCCTTTCCACGAAGCTAATATTAACAATATAAGACTTATGAGTTCTTATAAAATATGGATTATTGATTTCTTCTATAATATCTGATAGCTTACCTCTAACTTGATAATTTCCATTAATAGCATGGAAAGATAAATAATGCCCAAAGGATTCAATAAAAATAATACTTTTCACATTAAGTCTAAAGATAGTTGTCCCAGATTTTAAAGTTAATACTCTATCGGTATTTTGTAAGTAGTCTATTAATACTTCAATCATATTCTTGAAATCTTCATCAAAATTATTCAGACGAATAAACTGTATAGGCTTTACCCTTAGGGATTTAAAAACTAAAGTTTCATCTTCACTTAAGAAAATAATACAATCAGCCTCATTTCTTTCCTTCATCAGCTCAGCCTTCTTAATATCACTGCTATCCACTAATTCAAAGAAAAATAATAAGTTCTCGCTATTTGAATCATCTTTAATATAATCCTCATGAGCAAAAATAATCTTTTTGGGATAATCCCTTAAAGATTTTTGAATTTCAGATTTTAAAAGGCTCTTTAAGTCTTGATTTTTTAAACTTAAAATAATCTTAATCATCCTTCATTCCCTCCCCCAAAAATCTATTCTTTTCGATTTTTTGGATATATTCATGGAGGTTTTGGTTAGGATCTGCTAGTACACCTAGTACGTTATACGCATCATCTATTTCAATAAAATATCTTTCTTTTAAATAATTTAAGGCATCTAAAAACCCCTTTTTATCTGAACCAATTAATGATCGAAAAGTTAAAATCGACCCATCCTTCAAAGCTACACCGAAATAAATCGTATAATTTATAGTTGAATAATGTGCATACTGCCTATTCCAATAGATTTTAATACTTTTAATTTCCGTTAATCTAATTTTGAATGCACAGACATCCTCTCTGCCTTTGAAAATACTAATTAAGTATCTCCATTGCTGGAAATAATCATTGTTATCATAGTATTCCAAGTACTCTTCACTTATATCCCAATGTTTCCACGTTGCTACCACTACAGGTATTTCAAAAACTCCTATTATCACAAATAAAATTCCTGCAAAAATGCCCCAATTTTTATTGAATCCTATTAAAGTATTGGCACTATTTCCGATTTGTACTGCTACGAAAAAAAATGTTATTAACGAAATAAAAATTATTCCAGTCTTTGAACTTTTATCTCCAACAACAAATAATTTCTTTGACTTTTTCAATCAATCACTCCTTTGTAGTTGCATTTATGTATTTTAATTCAATCTCATTCTTTATTATACATTAAATGCAACATTTGCTCATGTCTGTAATTTCTTAAAATATATAACTCTCAATAATGCTTGCATCTTAAATCCATAAATTCTAAAAAGAAAAAGAACTCATCGCTGAGTTCCTTTGAATTACCTCTTAGCCTTAACACTTGCTCTTTCAATTTCATCTATATATTCATTAAGGCTTCTATTTGGATCCTCTATTACAGATAGCAAATCATGCTCATCCTCTATTTCTATATTGCATTTTTCTTTTAAATGTTTTACAGCTGCTACATAATTTTTATCATTTGAAGTTACTAATGAAAGAAACTTTATAACGGTTCCGTCTTTTAAAGTGACGCGGAAAAAAATAGGGTGCATCATCATTACCATATAACTAAACATTGTAGTCCAATAAAGCTTGATACTTTTAATTTCACTTAATTCTATTTTGTCTGCAAACTTTTCTTCTTTACCAATTAATATGCCATATACATACTTCCATTGAGTCCCATACTTATTAACTCTGTAAAGCTCTATATACTTTTCACTTATATCCCAATGTTTTATACAGTTTGCTATTGTTGGAACATAAATCAAGAAAAAGATTGCCGCAGTTGCTAAAATAACTATAGGTGCTGATATTTTATAATCCTCCACCTTACATAGTTTGCATAAATAGAAACCTGCTTCTAGCCCTGCAATAATAGCTAATACAGCTGTAACAATTATCATTGTCCTTGTTGGTCTCTTTCCAATAACAAATAGTTTTTTTGATTTCTCCATTTTTAAATCCTCCTTAATAGATCCTTTATTGTATTTCCTTGATATATTCCCATTATATTACTTATAAAATGAAACACAATTAGGTTGGCATGAACTACAAATTCATAGCACATATAGCAATTTTCTTTAGTTCATGGATGGACAAATGGAAATAATCTCTTGTCTTCAGGAGAATATGTATTTGATAAAAAAATTAAAGGACTTAAACGTGGAGAAAATTATAGATTATTAATTCGAATGCCCACTATCAATAAAGAAGCATATGAATGGGTTAAAGACCATGTTAAAAAGGCAATACTTTTTTTATTCAAACTGGTGGAAGAGTTTTAGGAAAAGGAAAAATAATTGATTTCGTTTATGAACTATAATAGTTGGTTTGTTATACATAGTAGGTAATTATAATATATCACTATAATCTTTTTATTGACTGGAAACAATCAACAGTAACACTGCTCAATTGTTACTACATAAAAAACCTCTGAAATGAACAATTAATTCTGTTCATTTCAGAGATTTTACGTCTTTATTTGTATTAGTTCATATATTCAACTGTTATGTTGATTAATTTATCAGTATCAAAAACCTTTATATAACTTATATGATTTTCTTCATTATAGTACCAACTGTTAGTAGCTGAAGTTTTTAAGGTACTTGACCTTTCACCTAAAGTTCCATTTGATATCTTAGCTATAGTTTCTTCTCCTATTGTAACTTTATTAAGAGTCTTTTTATCATCATGAAGTATTGCCACAAAGAAATAAGTTTCATATTTAGGAGTATATTTATCATGTTTGCGTTCTATAATTATCTCTCTAACATTATTACTAATATACTGATGAGTAATATCTGTTTGTCTATATTCTTCATTGGCAACCTCATCACCATTGATAGTCTTTGCAGCAGAAGAACGGCTAACTCCATCGTCAAGGTACATGGTATATGTTCCTTTTACCCCTTCATTGCATGGATAAATATTTAAAGTTATTGGATTAGGAAGGCCCTTACTGTTTAATTCTCCAACATATCTTTCGCGTTCTATTGTAGGAATTATTGCTCCAGCTCTAACATAAAGTGGTACCGTAAAAGGTATGTGATTTGGATCCCATGCATTTTTATCAGTTATACTCGCATCGATATTTAATGTAGTGCCACCTTCAATTGCATCCAAAAGTGGCTTTCTGCTATCCATAAACTGATACCAACTATTTCCTATAGGCAGATACACATCACGGTTCCCTTGTCCTTTTGAGGTAATTGGTGCTACTAAAAGGTCATTTCCAACAAAGAATTCATTACTTATAAAATCAATTTTGTCATTAAATAAAGAATCATCATCACTGGCTAGAAACATTGCTCTACAAATAGGCATACCATTTAAAGTATTCTCAAACAATCTATCATAGAAAAGCTGCATTAATCTATAACGAAGTTCTATAAAATATTTACATATAGGAAGAACTGCATCATACATATATTTGTAGCTTCCTTTATCACTTTCACTTACATCCTTGAATTTATAAGGTTCTTGAAATTGC
Source organism: Clostridium cellulovorans 743B (assembly GCF_000145275.1). Taxonomy (NCBI): domain Bacteria; kingdom Bacillati; phylum Bacillota; class Clostridia; order Eubacteriales; family Clostridiaceae; genus Clostridium; species Clostridium cellulovorans. The sequence continues at coordinate 1,302,381 of NC_014393.1, read as the reverse complement.
TTTCCTATTTCTGCTTTTCCATTATAATGATTTCTGAACCATGGTAAAAAGGCTCCCATAGATGTCCATCGAATTAAAAGTTCAGGATCTATCCACTTCTCTCCATCACTTCCTTTTTCAAAGCCACCGATATCTTGACCTGACATAGCTTGACCTGTTAATCCCAAAGCAAGACATTGAGATATGTTTATCCTCATAAAATCCCAAGTTGAAGCGTTGTCACCATTCCATAAAGCTGAAAACCTATGAGCTCCAGCAAAGCTTCCTCTACCGATTATAAAGTTTCTTTTATTTTCTCTTCCATTTAAATGATTTAATCCGTGATAAGTTGCTTTGTGTAAGTTATATGAATATAGATTCCACGCTTTGATAAATGGAGTTTTAGAATATGAATTAGTTTCTATATCATCATTTTCAAAGGCTTTTACAAAATCATCAGTGATATTTAATCTTGCAGGAAATGACTTCATGTCACCATAACCATATTTAGGTTCTTCATTAAAATTATAATCGCGTTGAAGTGGCGCTATAGCTGGTGTAGTCATATCCTGCCATACCATTTCAAGACCCATATCAAACAAATATTGATATTGTTTTCCCCACCAATATCTTACTTCTTTTCTTCCGAAATCAGGATAATGGCCTTTGAATCTAATACCACCACCATAATTAATTCCTCCGATATATGGTTTTCCATTATTAAAGTTATTATCTGCAACAGAAGTAGTTAGATTTCCAAATTCATAATAATGATAATTTTTAGCATCAAAATCTTCACTCTCTGAACGATTATCAACAATAAAATAATTCTTTTCTATTCCTTCATAGAAACTTTTATACGTAGGATTATTTTCAGGATCACCTGCATCTTCAGGATTTTCCATATTAATGATTGGCGTGATATTCGTACTACATTTAACCCCTTGTGCTCTTAAATTAGAAAACATCTCTTTTGGATTATGAAATTTATCTTTTGCATCTATAGTAAAGGTTTTATGGTTCCTTTGAATGTCTACATCTATATGAATTCCATCAAGAGGGATGTCTATATCCTTGCTTCTATAAGCAGAAACAGCAGCTTCTACCTTTTCTCTGTTATCATAACCAAAGCAACCTTGATGATATCCAAGAGCATATCTAGGTTTCAAACGTGACTTTCCAACGATTTCTGTAAAACCATCAATAATATCTGTAGCTGTTTCTCCAAGGATGAAATAATAATCCATAGACCCAAATCTTGTACCAAACATATAGCCTGTAGATCTCATATATCCAATATCCATACAGACTTCTGAAGGATTATCGATAAATATCCCATATACGCTTTTTTTATCTGGTACACCATAGAACTCCATAAAAAATGGATCTGAATGATATAATGGCTCTTTGCTTTCTAATGGTCCATTATTATACATCTGTGAGTACTTCATATTATCATAGTTAAAGTACGTAAGCTGTGTAGTATTTTTTGCAAGTTGTATTCCTCCATGCTCTCCAAAACCTATATACTTAGCTGTAACACTTTTGTCCATTGCTTGTATAATGGAGTACTCATCAGGAAAACCATTTTCAGTGAAATACAAACCTTCACTAGCAGTTGAGAGCACTTTAAATTGGCCTTTTTCATCAAAGGCATAGATATCTATTGAGAAAGGTTCATAATTTATCGTTATTTTCATAATTGATTTTGAAGATGAATTCACTGTAGTACATTGAACTCCTTTTGAATCCTCTGTAACATTTAATTTATAATCAGGGAGCCCATCTCTTAATTTATCAAAATCATCTAATATAACTGATCGAGTGTTGTATGAAGAATAGTCAGCTTTTCCAGGATCAAATCTTAATCTGAATACATCTTCTCTAACAAATTGTATTATCATTGTATGAGTACCTATGTCGCTTGTAACAGAAACAGTGATATCTTTTTCCTCTACCTTTGCCTGTGATGCTTTCAAAACTCTGTGCCAATTCTTGTAGCCTTGAAAAAAGTCCTCTACTTTCACGAACTGATATTTTCTTTCAACTAAATTCATATTAACATCCTTTCATAAATAACTCGCATGAATTTAATTGTATCCTATAATAACCAAATTTACAATATTTGTAAATAATTTAACCATTATTTTACCATTCTTATTAGAGTATAATTGTCGTAGTATACCTTCCCCTCAAGGTCTTTGCAAACTATTTCCTGTGAGGATTAAAAATAATAGAGTTTTACTGAACAAGCTTATTATGTTTTTTAAAACAGTGTCAAAAACTTTTTAGTATCCATTTTTCATCAGCTCTACTACAACTGAATCCTTTGATTCTACTCCCTGTTTCTTTAACTCAGCAATCTTTTCTTTAAATTGTGGGAGATATCTTTCATGTGCTACCAGCAATTCATTCAACACTTCTATTGCTTCACTTCCCTTTTGAACTAATGGATTTACCATGAAAGCCTGCAATGCCATTCCATAATCCCCAGATAAAGCAGCAGTTATTGTGCATTCTTCCATCGCTTTCATAAGCTGAAGCCATCCTTTTTCAAAGGACTCCATCTTACCCCAAGCAATTGGCTCTGCACCTTTTGCAGAAATTATTGAAGAAATCTCAACTATAGAATCTGAATCTAGGCAAGGTATAGCCCCATTATTTTCTGTACTTACAACCATTCGAATTCCTTTATTATTGTATATTGCGCTTATACATTCACAAGCAGCATCACTATAATATGCACCACCACGTTTCTGTAATTCTTCAGGCTTTTTATTCAAGTCGGGATTTTTATATACTTCAAAAAGAGCTGCCTCTACTTCTTTCATTTGTTCCGCACGAGTTCCACCTTTTCTAAAATCCTCTAGACTATGTTCCAACATCTCTTTTTCTGAATAATAATAACGGTGATATCCACAAGGCAATAAGTTCATAGAATGTAATAATTCCAATGAAAATTCAGCTTCAAAAATATTTGCTGGAGTTCCCCCATCTTTTTCATTAATATGATCTATTAACTGAGCTGTAACTTCTTTACCTTCTTCATCAAAAACCTTATGCCAATGAAAGTGGTTTAACCCAGCAAACTGATAGTTTAATTGTGAAAGATCCTTTCCGATGATTCTAGGTTCACTCATCATTGAATTCACTGGTACATTACACAAGCCAATACAGTTTTTCCAGCCAAAATGTTTAATAACTGCTTCTGTAATAATCCCACTAGGATTAGTGAAGTTAATAAGCCAAGCCTCAGGACATAATACCTTCATATCCTCCACAATTTCCTTTATCACAGGAATTGTCCTAAAAGCTTTAAAGATCCCACCAGCGCCGTTTGTTTCTTGCCCTAACATTCCATGCAATGCTGGTATTCTTTCATCTTTGATTCTTGCATCTAATAACCCAACTCTAAATTGCGTTGTTACAAAATCTGCACCTACTAAAGCTTCTTTTCTATTTAAGGTTGTAAACACCTTTACCTTATATGGCGTTGCATCCCACATGCGCTGTGATAGCTTCCCCACAATCTCTAACTTTTCTTTTCCAGCTTCTATATCAACTAACCATATTTCACTTATTGGAAGTTCATCATACCTCTTAATAAAACCTTCCATCAATTCTGGAGTGTAACTGCTTCCCCCTCCGATTGTTGCGATTTTTATTTGCTTCTTCATAATAATCCCTCCATAAACCACGTTTACTTATAATATATCTATTAAAGCCTCCTACGTCTATGGGAATACGCTACTCTGACTCTTTTTTTTAAAGATTATTATCTTACGGAAGTTTTTTTGAAACTTTCTGAGACTTTTTGCTTGAAAGATAAAATTACTTTAAGAATATTGCGAAATTAAGGACTAATTGATTTTTTATAAGAACTAAACTACTATAAACTAAGAGAAAAAATTGAAAAACTAAATGGTGCACTTCTTTATAAAGTTAACCGGAAATAATTAATATAACACTCCTATAATATTTCTCAAAAAACAACAAAAGCTCTTGATATCAAGAACCTTTGCATGTTATTAACTAATCAATTTTTCTATTTGTTATAAAGTAATATATTAGATAAATTATTAACCAAACTATAAATCCATCAATAAGACTATTAATCAAATGATATGGAAAAACTGATGATATACCTTGTATTATAAAAAGTAATAAAAACAATATCACTCCAAGCTTCATATTGATATATTGCTTAGTTGCTACATTTTCATTCTCTTCATTATTAACACTTATTCTTCCTTCATTAACCTTCTCAGTTAAAATCTTTATTAATTCATCTTGATTAATGATGCCTTGAAATAGAACTTTCTTTCTTCCCGCCTTTAAACTTGCAAAGGTAATATGTTCTATCTTATCATACTGAATTACCGTTTCCCGCCATAGAAATCTCTCTACATGAATAGAATCATCAAATATTATATTCTTTATTAACATGTATCTAGTGTGAATAATAAAATAAACTATCATCATTAATGGAAAAAGTAATACTTTAAATTCCTTATAATCACTATCAATGAAAAGATATATTGCTACAATAGATAAAAATATAGCAACTATATACCCTATTATATTTTTTCTACTATACTTTGGTTTAAATTTAGTCAAAATTTATATCGTCCTTTCTCTTAAATAGATGAATCTAAAAAACTCCGCTCATCTATTTATATTATCTTAAGTTATTCAATCATATTATCTTAAGTTATTCAATCATATTATCCTAAGTTATTCAATCATATTAACCTTTTTCAATGCTTAATATATTATACACTTTGGGAAAATCGATTTCTCCTGGTATCCATTGGATTATCGCAACTGAATAAACCAAATCCAATTGATTATACCCAAAATCATATGACTTTTTTATCAGTTCGCTATATATCAATATTTTTTATTATTTCTCAATCCTGTGCCACCATTTAGGAAGCACTGCACCCATTAAATAAAACTCTGGCTTTTGTAAACCTGCTTTAACAGCAGGGTCGTCTTTGATAAGAGCATGAACTTGTTCTTCTTCATCTACTTCAATAACTCCCAGCCCATACCCACCTTTTGGGTCAAAAACGGGTCCAAACACAATAGCTATCCCCTTTTCAGCTTTGTCTTCCCAATAAGTGATATGCTGTTGCATGATTTCTCTTTCTTCTGCCGTCATATCTTGTGGAAAAGTTGGTCTTGTGGGCAATGACTTTAAAATATAATGCTTTTTATCTTTCATATTAATGCTCCTTATAAATATAATTTTACTAACACACAATACCTTACGATTGCGAAGTAATATAACTTCATTTTTTAATAACTGGTATCCAAATTTCGCTTTTGTAGTCAGTTGCACTCAAATCACCTTTCGAGTACCACTCCACTTCTGGCGCTTCTGCATGCTCATAACCGGATGTAGGGAACCATTCGGAAAAAATCCGTCCCCATACTTCTGACATAGCTGTAGGCATAGGACCAGTTATTTCGAATACCGCCCATGTAAGAGATGGTATTTCAAGCTTAGACAATGTTTCGGGACAGCTTTTTGTCGTTGTAGTGGCGATATAATAGTCAGTTGTATTGTCCTCATACATTCCACTGTACACGCCTAATAAACCATAGGGTTCAGTGTCTCCCAGTTCAGCAATTTGTCCAAAGGTCTCTGGTGATGTCTCACTCCACATTCTTCCGATGTTTTCACCTAAACCTTCAAGATGTGAAAATCTTTCCTTTACGCCTACAATAGTAAACGAATTTTTTTTCTCAATTCTATAGTTCATTTCGACAACTCCTTTTAATGATAACGAGAACGTTACACGTGGATACGCCTTTAGAGATATTCCATTTTCCCTTGCTTTTGAGGGATTTATTCCATGCACTGCCATAAATGCACGAGAAAAGGAATCCGGTGAAGTATAGCCATACTTTAGAGCAATATCAATTATCTTTTCGTTGCTATTCTGCAAATCAAAGGCTGCAAGAGTAAGTCGACGACGGCGAATATACTCAGACAGAGGTACGCCGATAAGGAAACCAAACATGCGCTGAAAGTGATATTGGGAACACAATGCTATTTGTGCAATCTTTGCATATTCAATTTCGTTGTTAAGGTTATTTTCGATATAATCAATGGCATTTTTCATATTTTCAAGAGTATCCATATGCTCATCCTTTCACACCAAGTATAATATAGGTTAAAGATAAAAACTCGATAATATTTGCAAGTATTTGTGGGTTATTATTTAAAAGATTATTCTGAATATTATTATAAATAATCTCAAGTTCGCACTTTTTTACGATTGCCAGGTAATTTTATTATACACTATATAGATAATCATGTATATTTATGAAATATTTGTTTTCAAAATCACTATTTAACATGGCTAAAAGATAGGCTGCCTTTAAGAATAATGTTGTTTTTACAGCAAAACAAAAAAGCCTATAACAATAAATTATATGGCTTCTTTATTCGTTCGTTATATAAGAAAGTGATAAATTACTTTACTACGATTGGAACAAAATTATCAGCTAAGTGATATCCAAGCTTTTCTTTAAAGACTTTTGGGGTTATCACATGAGACATTGTATAACGTATTTCATTATCATTTTCTTCTGTTGCTAATTGAAAACAACCACTTTCAGATACCCATTTGCAAATTTCTTCTCTGGCAGTTTTACAGTCCTCATCAGCGTCTTTCGATGTCGCAACAGCATAAAGACCGCCTGGAAAATTCACAAGCTGGTAACCACCAAAATCTATACAATTATCAGGTATAGCAAAAACCCATTCCATATATCTTTTTTTCTCGTTATACCACATAAAGTCACGAGGTGTAATATACTGATTTACATCTATTGACGACCACCAATTATCAAATGCCTCTAATTGTTCTATGTTAGTTATTGCTCCCGAACTTACCATTTTTAATTCTGGTATCTTTATTATTCTTACATTTTGCATGCAAAGATCCTCCTGCATTTTATTTTTATAATTTTTGATTCACATTTTCTTACAACTTCCAAGTAATTTCATTATACATCAAGTGGATATTTATGTATATTTGTGAATATTTGTTTTCAACATCACCCTTTAACATAGACAAAAGATATGCTATTTTTAAAAATAATTTTGCTATTATAGCAAAACAAAAGAAGCCTATAAAATAAATTATACGACTTCTTTATTAGTTCGTTATACAAAGATTCAAAACTAATCAACCCATAAGTCCTATGCTAACAACTCTTTTTAAATTATTGCTTAGCAATTTATTCGGTATATTTTTTTCTCAAATCTTCTGTAAATTCTTCTATTTCTCTATAGTTGCTTAGAAACTTTATATTTTTATCAGGAAAATTTTTTAATATAGCTTTAACTCTCGGCAATGTATCCATTTCAAAATTTTTAATGAAATTAAGAAATTCTTCTGTAACTGTATGATCAAAGCCTTCCGCCATGTCATCCCTATTTATACCTTGCTTGATATTTTCCTCAGCCCTTTTACAAGCGTTGGCTACACATATTTCTGAAGGTATATTCAATACTATTATTGTGTCAGCTAACTTAACCCTCATTTCAAGTGTAGAAATATAATTTCCATCAACAACCCATTTGTCATGCATACTTGTAAAATCACTTACTCTTTTGACCAATTCATCTCTTGTTATGTGCGATTTTCCGCCAGTGTGATAAATTTTATCTAAATGCAAAACTGGGTAATGCAGAAAATCATTAATCCTTTTTGTTAATACGGATTTCCCTGCACCTGGACACCCAATTATTATAATTTTCATCCATTACTCTCCCGCTTTATCAGTTCCATTTGTTAAGTTCTATGAACCTTACTCTTTCCAACCTAAAGAAATACTATAAGTTGGACTAGAACTAAATATTCCCCTTGAAAGGATTAGTACTTATATTTTACTATAAGATTTTTTCAAAAACTTTATGGTCATGACTAAATTAGTCACTTGGAATCATTCTCCTTCCCTAATTTTTTCATTATATCGCTGTTAAGCTTCTCGCGCCAGTTTTCCGTATATGTCTTGGCATTTCGTAAAAGTTCGTCGCAGAATGCTGCCACGTCCTCCCCGGTGATTTCTAAAACTTGTTTACCTTCCGCTGCACCGACTTCGAACAAATCTATCAATTCATAATGGATCTTCAACATATCATAGCCCTCTCCTGCTGCAAAATTCCACATGTATTTTTGGATTTTTTCAAATACGAACTTATAGTCTTCAGGTAACATTTCTACCCTTGCCATCTGTTGCTTATACTCTTTTTTATCCCCGACCAATTTTTTTAATAGTTCTAACATAATTACTGTTCCTCCTTTAACTGATTTATTTTTGACGATACAAATTCCCATTTCTCCCAAAACATCTTCAATTCCTCACGCCCAGCGTCGTTGAGGGTGAAAAACTTTCGTGGTGGTCCCATATCAGACGGTTTTTTTTCTATGTCAACGAGTTTATTTTTTTCAAGACGTACCAAGATAGTGTAGACTGTCCCATCTACAACGTCTGAAAATCCAAGAGCATTCAACCGCCTTGTGATTTCGTAACCGTAAATTTCCTCGTGGCTGATTATTTCAAGTACACAGCCCTCTAGTACACCTTTCAGCATTTCTGTAAGGTTTTCCAATGTAATTCCTCCTTGCTATTCTGTATAACTTGTATTCAGTATTACTTACTACTACTATATAGTATTACAGAATAGCGTACCTGTCAAGAGGTGCATTTTTTGAGGAATCAAAATATTTCCCTATGTAATATATAATTATTCTATTTTGACCTATCAATTAATAATTTATACGACAGTGCTATTACCCAAGGATGAAGTATGATGCAGTATTCCCTGTTGGAATAACTGAAACTGAAACAATTATAAGAAAATTTTCTAGGAACAATATAAATAGTTGGCATACCTTGTAGTTACCTCAGTGGTTAAAATAACGTTACTTTTATAGCAAAACAAAAGAAGCCTATAAAATAAATTATATGACTTCTTTATTAGTTCGCTATATAAAAATATTGCACATTAACTCAAAATATTTTCTTATAAATAAAAGTTATTGTACAACTTTCTATTAGAATAAAAAATCCTAATCCTATAAATATTATTGGAATGAAGATGTGCTTGTATTTTTCGATATTCCTCTGAACAAAAGGATATTCTGATAACCTTTTACCAATAAAACACCATAGTGCTGTAAGAAATACAAACATTACCACAGTTGTAAAAATACTTATTAAGTTCATACTTGTAAAAAGTGGTACGTAAATTCCAACATTATCTCCGCCGTTAGCAAAAGTTATACTGGCTACTTTAAAAACACTTGGATTAATAAAATTTTTGATAAAAGTTATTATACGCGTTTCCTTTATATCAGTAGTTTCTTCTAACTTATTATTTTCGTCGTTTTTATTCTCCTGATTCTCTATATTTTTCTTGTACTTACTTTCTTTTTTATAGTCAGCATATGCTTTTATTCCTAGATATATAGGAATTAATCCAAGTAAGCCTACATATTCATGGGGAATTATTGATATACCTAAAGCCCCTACTATACTTATTATTGTTAAAGTTCCTATTCCTAAATACTGTCCAATAATGATATGACGCGTCTTCATAATATTATTTATTTGTGAGAAGAACAGCATGAGTACAAGTATATCATCAATATTTGTACTTACAAATGAAATAAAAGCTGTTATTACTGTACTAAACAAATACATTCCCTCCACTTATATGTTTTAATTAATAATAGCAGTTTTCCATAACCAATCTTCCTTGCATCTAAGCTATTCTCTAAGTATTACTTTCATCACACTAATTTAAATATTTATTTTCTATAAGCCATTTTATAGAATCCTCCATATCATCTATATTGGTTTCTATACCCCAAATTGCATTTGGAGCGTAGTCCTCTAAAGCATTGCAAATTTCTAAAAAATCAATTGTACCTTTTTCAAATCCTGAATGCTCGTCTTGCTCACCATAGTTGTTGTGTAAATGAACAAAGCCTATTTGTTTATTAAGTTTTTTAATCCATTCTAAAACAGATGTTTTTGAATTACAATTAGCATGTCCTACATCAAGACATATATTCAACCGCTTATCGTCTACTGTTGATACTATCTCAGAAATCAAGTCAGGAGTATGTTCAAGGAGATTTTCTATATGAAAAACTGTTTCTTCATCTTTATCCCTTAAAAAGTCATCCCAAAATATTTTACTTCTTTTAACCCAATTTGGCGGATAACTTGTTCCAGGTACGTAACCATGGTGAAGAACTATGTGTTTGCAACCTAATTTACGAGATATTTCATAGGAATATTCAAATCTCTTCTTTGCTACCTCTCTAATAAGGCTGTCTTTACTCCCAAAACATAAATCAGTAAAAGTACCATGGATTGAGGAAACCTTTGTATTCTTATATATTTTTAATTGTTTTTCTATTTCATTTGGATTATTATTAAAAAATTCAGGATCATTAAATGCATCAATATTTACATTAACATTAAATTTTTCACATAACTTAGCAACTCTTAAATATTCGCCATCATCACATAATACTATTTCTTTCATTACAATTACCTCCAAGGGAAAATGATTGTGATCGCTTTTCATAAAAGCATTTTCTTTAGGCTTTCCAATATGAAGAATGCACCACAATCACTCATAATCTATTCTTTAAGTATTAATTTCATAAATATATCAGAACGTATTGTATTTTTATATTTTTCTGTATTAATAAAACCATAGCTCTGATACATTCTAATTGCTCTTTGACTTGTACTACTTATTGTATCAAGATACATCTCATGAAACCCGCAAGCTTTTGCATAGCAAATTGCTTCCTTCATCATTTTCGTTCCCAGTCCTTTACCGTGATATTCTTTCAACAAATAAACCGACCGAAGTTCGCATTTCTTTTCATCTAATCTATTTACGGCTATAGTTCCAATAATTATAGATCCATCAAATAAACATAAAAAAAAGTCATAGTTTTTTTCTATTTCAGTAAGAGCTTTATGTACCCCTTCTGGGTCAAATAAACGACCTGATTCAGGTAAACATTTTTCATAAAATTCCGTAACCTGGCTTTGCATTTTCTTTTCAAACTGTTCAATATGATACATAAAACTCCCCCTTTGTTATACAGTTTCTTTATTTAGTCATATATGAAAGTTACAAACTTAAACTATATTTAGCTTTTTAAGATACCTCAAAGACTGTAACTGATCATATATCTTTGGCAAAATAATAATTGTCATGACCTTTGCAACCAAAATCCAACATTCGAGCTTCAAATTTATAGTCTTGCATAATATAAAAACAGATAGCTGCCTTATTATCAATTCCCGTTTTCAAATATATCTTTCTGATATTATTTTCTTTTGCGTATTGCTCCATAAATAAAATTAACGTTTTTCCATAGCCTTTTCTTTTGTGCTCATCATCTACCTTTAACCAGACGATTTCAGCCACAGCATTTGCACCTTCAAAAGATTCAAACTTAAGAACTCCAAATCCATTTACTATATTCAGTTCTTCAATTACAAAAACTTTGTATTGAGTATTATTAAAGAAATCTTCTACCACTAACTTAGCAGTTTCCTCTAAATTTTCATCTCCTAACATAGTTTTTACTAATTGAACTAAGCTTACCTTATCTTCTAAAGTAACACTTCTGACTTTACACATCCAAATCACCTTTTTCTCATGTTTTTACCTAATTAAATCTCTATACAGTTATGTACCAATATACACCGTATTTATCTACCACCTCAGCACAACAAGAACTCCAAGGAAGTGATCCTAGGGGAAAAAGCACTGTTCCTCCGTCTATTAACATAGCATATGCCTTTTTTACTTCCTCTTCGTTATCAAAGTTAATTCCATAACTCATAGTGGGACGAGACTCTTTTAATGATGATGCTAGCATAACCTTAAGGAAATCATCATTTCTAGACTCGCTTACGGCAAATACTTCATGTCCATCTTTAAGTAACGCCGCATGCATAAAGGTTCCGTCTGGAAATTTCTCATTATATCCCAAAGTCATTCCAAAAGCCTCCTTATAGAACTCTACGGCTTCAACTGTGTTCTTAATATATAACGTTGCTCCCAGTTTCATCTCTACACCCCTCTTATTATATAAATAATCTTTACATCAATATCTACTTACAATTTCCAAGTAATTTCATTAAGAAGATTGCAACTGCCTTAAAGAACTAACTCTACAACTTTTTTATAAAATTCTCTATCAATGTAGCAGTTTCCTCCACAGCAAGATTCGTATTATCAATAACACAATCCATATGATGGGGATTAGCTCTAAACCAATTCATATACTCAACTTGTGATTCAATAAATTCGTCACTATCAGTCATTCTCTCTTTAGGTCTTCCCTTTAATCTCTTATATAATTGCTCATCACTACATTGAAGATTTATGAAATAAGTTTTTGTAATGCCTTCAATTGATGGCATCTCCTCGTATTCCAATGGGTTCATACAGCTAAAGAATAATATATTCTTGGCTTTTGCCCTATAATTAGCACTTTTCAAGCAATCTGCATTATATTTTCTTGCACCATCCGGCTCGTCCTTATAATCATGCCAATTTAATCCCATATCATCACTATCATAAAATACAAATGTCCCTAATGTGCTTTTTTCTTTCAAATAGTCCTTTACTGTAGATTTTCCTACTCCACAAGTAGCACATAAAATCACTAATTTTTTCATTATTATTTTCTCCCGTATATATAATTCCTTACAATTTCCAAGTGATTTTATTATACATCAAATGGTTAATTATGAATACTTATGATATATTTGTTTTTATTACCATCATTCAAGCTAGACAAACGATAGGCTACCTTCAAAAGTAATGTTATTTTTATAGCAAAATAAAAAGAAGCCTATAACGATAAATTATATGACTTCTTTATTAGTTCGTTATATAGGAATGTTGTAAAATAAATTACAATTTTCTGATAAAAAATCTTACATGTTCAATATTTTTATTATGCTTTTTATCGAACTAATAATTGGTACCAATAAAGTTAATCCACTTATTATCACTGCACTTATTGCTAGGCTTTTCTTATAACCTTTTAGAGTAATTCCAATAATGCCAAGTACAAAACTAACCAAAGATATAGCAAACATAAAATTCATTATAAAATAAGAAATGGCCAAAGCTTTATTAAAATCTGTATTTATTGGTGACAACACGTCTATTATTGTTTGAATAAAAGAATAGATGATAGGAATAAATGCTAATAAAAAAGATACAATTCCGAGTTTTGAATGTTTTAATTTTTCCATAATACACCTCCCATTATATAAGTTTTCTAACTTCACAGTTTAATCTTAAGTTCACAATACTGTACGATTGCAGTAAATTGTATCCATTACTCACTTAGTTCTTTCTTGTATATTTTTATACTTTCACCAGAGTATTCAATACCATCATCAAGATACTGCCATCCAGTTTTTTCGTAATAATTACAAATGTCCGTATAAAGAAAAAGTTCTTCATATCCCTTTTCTCTGCAATAATCAATTAAAAATCTCTGTAACTCTTGTCCAATATTTTTACCCCTATATTGCTCTTTAACAAATAATGCTGACAACCATGGATAAAGGTCTTGTCTACTTAATAAATCACTTCTCCATAAACCTACAGTTCCTACCAACTGATTATCCATAAGTGCAATAAATGTTAAGGGTAATTGATTTTTTCTCAAACTATTTTTCACTATACTTTCCCAAAAACCATAGTTATCTTCATTACCAAATTCTTTCCAAAGCCACTCTATTACATTATCTAAATATTCTTTATGGTCTGCTAGGTGTTCAAATATTAAATCATCCCCGTTCTTCGTATTATCTTACAATTTCCAAGTAATTTCATTATACATTAAGTGGTTAATTATGAATACTTATGGAACATTTGCTTCTATCATCATTCTTTAACCTAGGCAAAAGATAGTCTACCTTTAAGAACAGTATTTCTATTGTAGTAAAATAAAAAGAAGCCTATAACAATAAATTATACGACTTCTTTATTAGTTCGTTATATAAGAATATTGTGTATTAAGTTTACTGTAGATTATGCTTATACTATTCATTATTACGTTTATTTTCTTCTTGCATGAACCAATGACGAATGCCTTTACCAGCCAACGGTTCATCTTTATACCGTGGAATAAAGTGTAAATGTGCATGAAATACAAACTGGCCGCCTGTTTCCCCAACATTCCAACCAAGATTATATCCATCTGGTTTATATCTTCTTTCAAGGTATTCCTTAACAGTATTAATCATATTTTTAGTATCAGCCCACTCTTTATCAGATAAATCAAAAGGTGTTTCCTTATGATTTTTGGGTATTATGTAACAAGAACCGATTAAAATATTATTTTCATCAGCAACACAAACTGTGGTATCATTCTCAAATAAAACCCATTTGAAATTTTCGGCATAATTACAACATTTACAATTTATTTTTGTGTGGTGCTAGAATCTAAATAGTACAAATTAAAATGAGAAAATCCTATATATGTAATATGATACAATAATGGTATTGTATCCAAGGAGGATCTCATTATGGCAAAACATTTAGACAAACAGTTTAAGCTTGATGCAATTCAATATTATCAAGATCACAAAGAATTAGGACTAGTTGGGTGTGCTAAGAATCTTGGCATTAGTCAGCAAACTCTTTCCAGATGGCAGAAAGAACTGCGAGAAACTGGCGATATAGAAAGCCGTGGCTCTGGCAATTATTCTTCCGATGAGGCAAAAGAAATTGCTCGTTTAAAACGTGAATTGCGTGATACTCAGGATGCTCTTGATGTATTAAAAAAAGCCATCAGCATTCTGGGAAAATAACAGAAGCTCTTTACCTAGAAGTTTCTGAAAAGACGGAAGCTGCCATGAAAGAAAACCGCCAGGTTTCCGTCTCTGGAATGCTGAAAATATTGGGTGTTTCACGGTCTGGTTATCGTGCATGGCAGAAACATATGCCTTCTGATACGCAAAAACGTAAGGAGGCTGTTAAAGTAAAAATTAAGGATATTTACGATGATTCCAAACAAAACTATGGTGCACCCAAAATTGCAAAAAAGCTACAACAGGATGGAGAAATCATTTCTCAGCGTACTGTTGGCAAGTATATGAAAGAACTAGGAATCAAGGCTCAATGGATCAAACCTTGGACAGTAACAACCAAAGATTCTGATTTCAGTAATGAACTTCAAAATATTCTTGATGAACAATTTAACCCTGAACGCCCAAATGCCGTCTGGTGTAGTGATATAACTTATATTTGGACAACAGAAAGGTTTGTTTATCTAACCAGCATTATGGATTTATATTCAAGGAAAATCATCGCATGGACGCTTTCAGAAACTTTGGAAGCAGCATGTGTGATAGAAACAATTAACAAAGCCAAAGCAAGAAGAAATACTGAGGAACCACTTATCTTACATAGTGATCGAGGAAGTCAATACGTTTCAAATGAATACCGGAAAGCTACTGAAACAATGCAACTAAGCTATTCTAAGAAAGCCTTTCCATGGGATAATGCTTGTATCGAATCCTTTCATTCCTTAATCAAAAGAGAATGGTTGAATAGATTCAAAATCTGTAATTATAGACAATCATATCGCCTAGTATTTGAATATATTGAAGCCTTCTATAATACACAACGTATTCACAGTCATTGCGACTATATGTCGCCAGATGATTTTGAAAAGCTGTATGAAAAAGCAAAAAAGCAAGGAATGCTATTGGCGAGTTAATATGAGGATAAACTTCTCATTTTAACTTGTACTAAATCTTGACATAGGACCAGTGTCCATTTATCAATTCCTCCAAAAAGTTCATAAGCAGATTATATAAATAATCTGTAGTTCACACTTAATTACGATTGTGACATAATTTAATTATACATTAAACACCTATTTATGTATATTTGTTGAATTTTTATTTTCATCATCATTCTTAAACACAATTAAAAGATAGGATATCTTCAAGAGTAATGTTACTTTTATACCAAAACAAAAAGAAGCCTATAACAATAAGTTATATGGCTTCTTCATTAGTTCGTTATATAAGAAGATGACGAGGTAATTTATATAATATTTTATTTATTAGTAGGTTTATTTAATCTACTTTCTAACTACCGGTATCCATACTTCTTCAAAGTCATCACCATAAATCTCCATATCAGGACCTTTTGCCTTATCATATCCCGATGACGGTAACCATTCACTGTATGCTCGTTGAAAAAGCTCAGGTATCTTGCAATCATCATGGTCTTTTAGACCATCTAAACGAAAAACTGCCCAAGTGTGCTTAGAAATCTTAGCAGTTTTATAGCCATCTATCCTGCAACCCTCTTTTTTTTCTGCAAAAAGCATATATGGGAACTCATTAGCATCCGGCTCAATATGACCGCATATAGCATTGATAACGCAGGCATCTTTACCCCCTCTATTTCCTCCTGCATCTTCAAATAATCTTTCATAACTACCATTATTCTGGCATTCTGTCCAAAAATCTGGTATTTTTCCTACATCATCGTTCCGAAAAATTCTTTCAATGCCGAAAATCTCAAACTCCTCTTTTTGTTCAATTCTCCAATTCATTTCCTGCACTCCTTTAATTTTAATTTGAAAGGTTAAAGGAGTAAATATTTTTAACATAACACCTGTTTGCCGTCCCACTGTAGGCGTTACACCATGCTGTCTCACAAATGCCCGTGTGAAACTGTCAGCATTATCGTAACCATATTTAACAGCAAGATCAATTACCTTTACATCATTGCTTTGCAATTCCATCGCTGCAAGTGTCAGCTTTCGTTTTCTTATATACTCAGATAGCGGCATTTCAGCAATATAGTAAAATAATCTACCAAAATGATACGACGAATAAGTCGTAACTTCAGAAACATCTGCAAGTGCAATATCATCACATATGTGTTCTTCAATATAATCCATAGCCAGATTCAGTTGTGTTAATAAATCCATACTCCTAAGACCTCCTTCCTGATTAAATGATAACAAAGGTAGTGGAAAGCTACCCGACATTATTTATAAGAATTTGCAGGATTAATCATATGAATTAAAAGCATTTCCGAAAATTACAACAATCATAAATAAGAAACTTTATTAAGGTGTAGTTCACCTTATCACTACTTTTTTTTATTATTAAACCATTGAATTGTTGCTTCTTCCATCTCTTTTGGAAGTATTTTATTATACACTTGATTGTACAACCATGCCAATGTCTTATTACTTAAATATTTTCTCATTTCATCTTCAGCTTCTAGCATTACAACTTTTATTAAACAAGGACACTTAGTGTGTGTATCTGGTAAATTATCCTTATCTAATAATATATTTTTTTGTCTAATCTCTGCACATTGAAAAAATGGTTCACTTCCTTCTACTGCTTCAACAACATCCCAAAATGTTATTTCCTCTGCACTACGAGCTAGTGCATAACCACCTTTTACGCCTGGTATAGATTTTACTATTCCTGACTTACTTAATTTTGCATATACCTTTGATAAATAAGTTTCCGAGATACCTTGAAATGTAGCTAAATCCCTTATTCCCACAGATGTACCTTCTTCTGAGTTTACCATATATAATAAGCAATGTATTGCATATTCCACTCCTACTGAAAATTTCATTTATTATACTCCTTTGATTAATATATAGCCTTTTATTAATATTATCCTATTATTTTTTATCATTCAAGATAATCACACAGCATTAAATCTATATTCCTTGGGAAAATATTCTTATTGACAAAACGAGAAGAAATTTGTATTCTTATTAAAGACAAGTGTTGTCCACGATAACATTTATCCACAATTCACAGAAAGAAGGAATATAAGATGCTTACAGAAAAATTTTATGAGGTATTAAATCACGAAGGCGTAGTTTCAATAGTATCATGGGGAACAGAGGAAGCACATGTAACTTGCACTTGGAATTCCTATCTAGTGGTAACAGATGATGAAAGAATTTTAATCCCTGCAGCTGGAATGCATAGTACAGAAAATGATGTAAATTCTAATAACAAAGTGAAGGTCACTCTAGGCGCTAGGGAAGTTATGGGCCATAATAATTACCAAGGAACAGGTTTTCAAGTTGGTGGTACTGCAAATTTTCTTACAACTGGCCCAGATTTTACTATGATGAAAGAAAAATACCCCTTTTTAAATAGAGTTTTAGAGATAACAGTTACATCTGCAAAACAATTGCTTTAAGCTTTTAAATTTATTAACTAAAGTACTTTAAATACATTTAAAAATAAGCCTTGGAGCTATAATCAGAGTTATTTAGTTATTAATAAATATTATAAGAAAAGAGACCGCATCTTTTTAGTATCAATCTAAAATGTGCCGTCTCTTAATATAAATAGGTATTGTATAAATGTTTTTGAGTTTACTTCAAATATTGTTCCGGATTTAATGATATTTCTTTTAGATCTGAAAAGAATAATGAACAGTGGTATCCATCAGCAACTGCATGATGAACCTGAATAGTTACTGGCATAATAATTTTATCATCCTCTTCAAAGAACTTCCCCCATGTTACCATTGGAAACAGAAAAGGAGTGCTTCCTTCATTGTTTACATTAAAAGATGTGTAATTAAACCAAGGCAGACATGAAACAATAAAAAAGTTATTTTGAAACTTTGTAGTAAAAGTATTATCCTCTTTATAACGGTTTAAAGCATTCTCCATATCTTTATAAAAATTTTCAAATATGCTATTAAATGACGTATACAAATCACTCATTACTTTAGTCTTATCATTTAATACAGAATAACTTGGACCAATTTCATCAAAGAATCCTAAGCTACCTTCTTCATCAAATGCCATTTTAAATTCTTGGTAGCTATTTATAACTTTTGAAACAACCCATGTAAAGGTCGGATAAAACCTCAACTTATTAGTTTTTGTATAATTATAAAGATTTGTAATGTCAATATTGACGGTTATACTGTATGTACACTTTGCATTATTAAAGAAATGATTAAAGCATTCCTTCCTAGCCCAAGTATTCATATCAATTATATTAAAGCCCATAATTTATCCACTCCCTTAGGTTTTATTAAGAAAAATATGACTTATTTTATATCATTTGTTTTAGCTAAGTAGTCCTGCTTCGTTAACTCTACAATATCCTCTGCAACTCTTTTAAACCCAACTTTCTTAAACACTTTTTCTGCCGATATTCTTGACTTTGGGAAGTCATCAAAGATTTTATCTACTCCTAACACTCTAAAAGCATTATCAACTAACAATATTAGTGCTTGTTCACTAAATCCATTTCCCCTATATTTTGCTTCAACTATTATATTAACACAGTAAGAATTTTTTTCACTAACATAGCGTAAAGCAACCTCACCAATAGGTATACCTTGATCAACTTTGATGATATACGCATAATATCTTTCTGGCATATTATCAACCCATAGTGAAAACCAATCCTTCCAAGCGTTTTCGTTAAATTCTATACATCCTGTTTCAGCATTATTTCCATATCCTATATTATAGGACATTGTTTCTCTATCTGCTAAAAGTTTTTTTCTATATTTTAACTCTTGAAATTTAGGTATTCTTAATTTTACTTTGTTACTTTCCACTTTATTCCCCCATATTAAGCAAGTAAATTTTCTTCATCTTATCTTACGATTGTGCCATAATTCGATTATACATCACACATCCATTTATGTATATTTATAGAATATTTATTTTCAACAGCATTCTTTAACCTACTCAAAAGATAGGCTCTACTATAGAAAAACTAAATAATTAAATGTATAATTCATAATAAATATCCACAATTTCACTACCACCTGATATATAATTTAATTAACCAAACCCGTTGTGCTAGTTAAATACGCTGGCAATACTTACAAATAGAAAAACTCCAGCATATTTGCTAACCTATCATTAAAAAACACCACTAATCTAATGATAGGAGGCTAACCTATATGCCAGAGTTTAATAAAGATTCTACCATAACAATAAATGACTTAAAAGATTTTATTGTTGTCACTTATGTTATAATTGATGACTTTTACCAAAAAGTAACTCCAACATTTATTAAAAATCGTCGTAACATCGCTAAATCAGTAATGACTGATAGCGAAATAATTACGATTTCTTTAGTAGGTGAACTCTTAACCATTGACTCTGAAAAAGCATGGTTTGGATTTTGCTCTAAAAACCTACGAGACTTATTTCCCAACTTTTGTAGTAGGCCGAGGTTTCATAGAGTTAGAAAGTCATTATTTCGAGTCATTGATGAAATTCGTAAAGAGTTAACGAAATTTCTTAACTATCAATATGACCGAATGAGAATTGCAGATAGTATGCCAATTCCTGTGTGTAAGTTTGGGAGAGCTCATTTCCATAAAGCTTTTAAGCCGGAGGCTGCCTACGGGCGATGCGCTTCGAAAAAAGAAACATATTATGGATTCAAATTACATGCTTTAGTAGCCCTCGATGGCTATATCACAGATTTTACTGTAACAGCAGCAAATATTGATGACAGAGATGTCGTCTGGGAACTCACAGCTAATTCAGAGATTGATATACTAATAGGTGATAAAGGATATATAGGTCAAAAAGTTGCTTCGCAATTAAAAGAAACAAGGTACATTCGTCTTTTAACAATAAATCGTAACAATAGTAAAACTAAACTTTTAAAACCTTTTAGGCAGTTGATATTCAAGGCTCGTCGTAGAGTAGAAACTACTTTTTCTCAGCTCTCCGAGCAATTAAATATGCAGAGGGTTCTTACAAAATCAACTTGGGGATTTGCCACAAGAATATCAAATAAAATATTAGCTCATAATCTTTGCTATTTTATAAATAAATTTTTTAATATAGGTATAGAAATATCAAAGATTAAAGAATTAGTATTCGGATAATAATTTCCAAAAACAGTATATGAGACAATAGGATAGGACTGCCTAAAATCATGGTATAAATATCCTTTTAATGAAAACTTATCTGCTAGCACAACAGGTTAACCAACTAAAAAACTGTGGACTACTATATTTCAAATAAACAATTAGGAGTAACGAACATGGATAACATAGTAATTCAAAATTTATCTTTTGCTGATTGTCAAACTTGGCTTAATCTTGCTCATGAATCAGACAAAATAGTTGAAAATTTAATTTCAGATATAAACATTTTCTATGAAGGCTTTGATTTATATATGAATTCAAAATACAAAAAAATGAAGCATACATGGCGATTAATGATAATTCAAAAAAATCTATGGGGATAGTTGCTTTTTCACGAACTTACAATAGAATAACTTTCTTGGGAGTATTTGAAGAATTTGATTTTTTAAACGTTGGGGCAAAGTTAATTGATTTTGCATTAAAACAATTAGATTGCTCAAAACATATTACCGCAAATGTTTTAAGAGGAAATATAGAACCTTTGCAAAAAGAAAAGCATCTTTATGAAACTTTTGGATTTATTGAATATGACAACTCTATTTTTGAGGCAAGGGTCCCTGCTTGTATGTTAATGTTATCTCGAAAAATGTAGGGAAAATTGAAATGTAGAAGGTCACCTTAGTAACCTCAATATCATAAAAATAACTATTCAATAATGTTGTTTACAGAAAAATTTTCACATTACTCTACTCAAAACACAAAAGTGGTCATTTTTTTTACTATACACACCTGACACAAAAGTATTATTGGCTTTTCGAGATATACTAAACAAAATAGGTTATTATTAGCAAATGCCTATAAAGTTTCACATTCTCTTTCTTACCTAAAATACTTTTGTGTAAGTTGTTCATTGGGTGTTCCCTCTTTCACTCTATCCTCCTGTTTACCCAGTACGCAGATTGGGATGGAGCGATACCTTTTAAGAATTAACAATCAAAAATAGTTGACCAAAACATTATTATTTAACATAAAACTCCATATTCAAACATTCTTCAGAATTGCTTCCAACCCATACCTTAAATTGACCAGGTTCAACAACAAAGTCTCCGTTTATATCAGTGAATTTAAAGCTTTTAACTGGGATACTGAATTTTAATTGCACTATTTCTTCCTGTTTTATAAATACCTTCTCAAATGCTTTTAACTCTTTCTGAGGCCTTGTTACAGATCCTACAACATCGGTTATATATACCTGAATAACTTCATAACTATCAACACTACCGACATTTTTTACATTAATATAAACCTCTAAAGAATCATCGATATCTAAAATAATTTTGTTCAATTTAATCTCAGAGTATTCAAATTTGGTATAACTCATTCCATACCCAAAAGGGAATAATGGTTTATGGTTAATATCTAAATACTCTGAAGTCCACCCTATAGAATTATGAAAATCGCCATCATTTACTGAGATTGGGCGCTCTAGAGGTGGTCGACCATAATTTTTATGAGAATAATATATTGGAATTTGCCCCTCTGCTCTTGGAAATGATATTGGTAGGCGCCCCGAAGGAGACGATTTACCAAACAATATATTTGTAACAGCCTTGCCCCCCATTGAACCAGGGTGCCAAGCATACAAAACTGAAGTGGAATTTGACAAGATATCTTTAATTATCAATGGCCGTCCTGCATATACAACTGTTACTACATTTTTATTTATTTCAGCTATTTTTTCAAGCATCTTTGATTGCCCTAATGGTAATGAAAGATATGCACGGCAATGTTTTTCGCCATTCATCAGTGAATCTTCACCAACTACCACAATAACAACATCAGACCTTCGAATATGTTCTACAGTCACATCATCAATGGTTTCAAATGAGACACGACAATCTGGAAGAATAGAATCGTAATATAACTCTATATTTTGCTCTAAGCAATATGACTTAATACTTTCATAAAAAGTAACGACTCTATCTATATCACCATCCATAGACCAACATCCCATTTGGTCAATTTTACTATCAGCAAGAGGTCCAATTACAGTTATTTTCTGCACATCATCCTTCAAAGGAAGAAATGATGCGTTATTTTTAAGCAATATAAGACTTTGCTCTGCTAATTCTAATGCAACATTATTATCAAAATCAGAATTTATTTCAGTAAAATTATTATTTGAATAAGGATTTTTGAAAAGACCTAATTTATGTTTTAAGTTCAAAATTCGTCTAACGCACTTATTCACTAGTTCAGTGTCAATATATCCCTCTTCAATAAGCTTCTCTATAAAATTCATATAATTTAAGCTTACCATCTCAATATCAATTTCAGATTCAATTGATTTTAATGCTGCTTCCTTACCATCCTGACAAAACCCTTGAAAAATCATCTCAGTAATTGAATTAAAATCACTAACAACAACTCCATCAAAATTCCATTCATCGCGTAATAACTTTTTAAGAAGTTCTTTGTTTCCGGACATTGGTATCCCATCCAAATCATTGAAACCTGCCATAATAGTTGCAACACCAGCTTTCACACTGGAGAGAAAAGGTGGCAAATATACATCATTCAGTTCTCTCGGAGGAATTGGAGTAACATTATAATCTCTTCCGTCTTCAGTTGCACTATAACCAACAAAATGTTTAGAACAAGCTGCCAAGGATGAAGGATCTGACAAATTTTCACCTTGATATCCCCGAATAACCGCTTGTGCAAACGAGGATACAAGGAATGCATCTTCACCATAGCCTTCAGCTACTCTGCCCCATTTTGGGTTTCTAGAAACATCTATCATTGGGGAAAATGTCCATCTAATCCCGCATATAGTAGCCTCTTTTGCAGTAATAGCCGCTGCCTTTTCAGCAAGTTCCAGATTCCATGAAGCAGCTTGAGCCAAAGGTATCGGAAAAATTAAATTGAAGCCATGAATTATGTCACGTGCAAAAATAAGCGGTATTCCTAATCGGCTCTCTTCAACAGCGATTTTTTGGTACTCTTGTATTAAATTTCGATCTACTAGATTTATTACTGAACCAGCAAAACCTTTTTTAACCAACGATCTATCATCTTCTAAATTAAATGCTACATTTTCGTTATTAGCTTCAATACATATTTGATACATTTGACCTAGTTTTTCTCTTATTGTCATTTTTCCAATCAGAGAATCTATAAAATTTGATTCTTCAATATCTTTGTTATTTGATAGCATCACGATTCCTCACTTCATAAATAATAATAGGGATTTTCTTTATTATTTGTCCATCATTTCTCTCCTCAGTGTCAACGAAGTAACCTCTTGCCTAAAAGTGTGTTTTTTCTTTTTGTTTAAATTCCGAAAACTTGTAAATATAATTTATTCACTTTTCCCTTTTAAATATCCCATAAAATCGGATATTATAACCTTTGGCGGTACTTTCACATATAAATGCACTTGATCACTGGTTTCACTTTTTTAAATATTTGTATTCCTTCATTTCATTCCATTCACTCATGCATAGAATGGAGCTCAAATTAGAAGTCAACCTTTCAACATAATAGTGCAATCAATTTTTTTAATGTGCAACTAGCAGCAAAATTCTATTCTTTTATAGTATTATCTATCAGTTTTCAATTGATTTTTGTTCAATCTCTGTTAAGTTTCTAATCCAATTCTTTGAAAAAAATCTATAAAAACAACAAAACATTTTTACTATTTCCTCTATTGCTACTAATGCTACTATATAATAAATTGGCAACCTAAATATAAATGCTGAAATTAAAGCAATAGGAATACCAACAAGCCAAACTCCTCCAATATCTACTAACATAATAAAAAATGTGTCTCCACCTGACTTTAAAATACCCATTATAAATACTATATTTATTGCCTTAGCTATTAGTATAATAGCCATAACAAACAATAAATTATTTAAATAGGTTTTTGTTTCCAAATTGATATTATAAATCTCACCAATATTATTCCTTAGTAAAATTACTAAAGCTGAAACTACTAAAGCTAATACGCCTGAAATAGAGATGATCTTTTTTGAATAATTTCTAGCAATATCATTTCTATTTGAACCAATACTATTACCTATTATTATGGAACTAGCCAAACCAATGCTTGTAAAAACAATTAAGCAAATACGTTCAACTGTACCTGCAATGCTATATGCTGCAAATGATTCAGTGCTAATATTTCCATAAATTGCACTGTACATATTAACTCCTAATGCCCAACCAACACCTTGTCCAACTAGTGGTATTGTAGTTTTTAGGTATCCTATAACTTGTATTTTTGTAAATTTAAACATTTCTTTTAATGAACCAATTATAGGACATTTTTTGCAGTAACCTAAAACAATTATTGTTTCGACACCTCTAGAAATTAAAGTTGCAATTGCTGCACCTTCAACACCCATCTTAGGGAATATACCCCTTCCATATATCAAAAAGTAGTTAAGCACCGAATTTAACACAACAGCAATGATACTAGCTATAACTGGTATCTTTATATGTTTTGTACTTCTAAGCATCGAACTATATACCTGAGTTAGTGCCAACATAATAAAACTAATAGAAACAATTCTAGTAAAATTTGTTCCCATCTCTATTACCTGTGGTGATTTGCTATAAATACTAACAATATCTTTACTAAAAATAATAATTAATGTAGAGAAAACTATAGATACTAAAACTGCAAAAACTATTCCAATTCCTAAAGTTGTATTTATTTTTTCTAAGTCTTTTTTACCCCAAAATTGTGCTGTATATACCGATACTCCATCAGCAAGTCTAAAAGCTAATATTAAAAACAAAAAATATATTTGATTTCCAACACCTACTGCTGCTACTTCAGTCTCTCCCAATTGTGCAACCATATACATATCAATAAAACTAAGTGATGAAGAAATAACATTTTGTAGTAAAATCGGGAGTACAATAACAATAAGTGTTTTTAAAAATTTTTTATTAGTTTCTATTTTACATAACATAATCAATATCCTTTTCTATTAATTAGTACAGCCATAATTCATCTTTAGTAAATTTTAGGTCCTTAAACATAAATGGGAAAATAAAATGTAGCAAACACTTTATCTTCCTACTAGAATATTTATAATACATGGATTTAATAAGAAATATAATAGACTTCAATGAATTTTGATTTTTATTTAAAACTGCTAAAGTATAGTACTTCATAGCTAATTTTTCATTAGAAAATTGAATAAATCTATCTTTATTTAAAATTTTAGTTGAATTTTTAACTAACTTCTTAATTGATTTAATCATTTCACACTTATAAATTCCACAAAAAGTTATTTTATTTGCAATATTTTTATTAAAAAGTTGCTCAATTTCAAGAGCTCTTCTATCAATAAAATTATGTATGTTATCTTGGCCTTGATTATAGATAAAATGATAATTTCGAATTAAGCAAAATGAATGCTCGTGAAAAATTCTCATAGCGTATTCATAGTCTTCACTAGCTAAAAGACTCTCATTAAACATACCAACCTTTTTTACAACATCTTTTTTAACAACCATAGTGTTAGTGTGAAAACAATACAAGTCATATATATTAGTATATTCAAAGAAATCAGGTGCCGGAAAAATAATCCTTTCATTTGTAATATCCAGATTCATAGCTTTTTTAGCATTGTTTATTCGTACCAAGTCCTCAGAACTACTTAAATATTTATGCTGATTTCCATTAAGATCTTTTTCAATCCATAGTGAAAAACACACATTAACATCTTCTTTTTCTAGAAAATAAATACTTTCTTCTATGTGATTATTAAACCATTCATCATCTGAATCTAAAAAAGCTATAAAATTACCATTACAATTATTTATCCCCAAATTTCTTGCTGCAGCCGGTCCCTTTTTACCATTGTTCAACAAGTATTTAATTCTGTCATCTTTTTTTGAATAATCCATAACTATTTTTTTTGTATTATCGGTACTTTTGTCATCTACAACAATTAATTCCCATTTATCATATGTTTGATTTAGAACTGAATCAATAGCCTTTGATATCAATTTTTCTCTATTATATGTTGGTATAATGATACTAACTAATGGTCTATCATTCATTTTTATAACCATTCCTTTCGCTTCGCTCAATGCACAGAACGTAATGAAAAGGTGCTTTTGAGCTTTATTTTATAATCATGCCCATATGGCTTACGAATAACTACAAACCATGGGGAAGTGAGTCTCTGTCTGACTTGTAAGATGACATTATTTTTATATGTGTAGACCGTCTATTTTAACTTCAATTTTATAAAAGCCTTTTGTTTTTATCAGCACCCTGATTAAATAATATTATTAAATGAACCGTATTTGCATGCGGCTCACTCTGTTAAGAGTATCCTCAGCAGTTGTTAGTAAGCGCGTCCGTAACGATTCTAACAGACTTGAGGATATTTGTTTTATGCTTTTATTCAGCTCTCTTATTTTTAGCATCATCATCCATTTCTGCCTCAATATCATTCAATATCCTGTGGTTATAGCCGATTTCATTAATCAATTTGCAATTTTTATTTGCATCTCCATCAAGTGCTTTCAGTATGTCGAACTCCCTAGCAACACTACCTTCCTTGAACCTTAGAACTAATTTCCACTTAATTTCCATCATCTCTACTCTCCCATAACTGCTGATATTGGTGACTTTCATCCTTTATAATCATCTAATTTTTATACAGTCTTGGAATTGATTTTATCAGAGAATTATTTACTTATCAGAGCTTTGCAAATAGCAATCTTGCTCCAAAAGTATTTGAGGATATGTTTCCTAAAATAAAAACTCATCAAAGGGTACGTTCATTTCTAGGAGGGTGGGAGATTCTTAAAGCACTAGATTCAACTGTCATAAGTGTTTTTACCTCAACTTTTTCTTTGGCCCAGATACAGAGAAAAGAATGCAGAGTTGAATATTCTAAAAATTCCATTCAATAAACTGCAAAAATTCAATAGTAGTAATTTTATTAATTTCTCCCAAATTTGTAATGTTATTATCTGTACCAAGTTAGCAAAGTTTAACTTACTATCATTACTTAATAAAAATAAAGCGATTTGATAATTTACTGTTTTTGTATTAATTTTTCATTACAATACATAAATAATGTCCTCCTCTAATTGACTTTGGCTAACAAAACCTCAATCATTACAAGAGGAGGACTTTTATATCATGGGCATCATCTCAAATCCTACTATTTAAGTGTCCATTAGATTGATGTTAATAAACATAATGAAAGCCAATCGATTTAGTGTTGTAAATCCTTATCGTGATATTTATGGATTTACAGCAAGTTACGCCAAAGAAGTCTTTTGAACATTGATACCATTTTCCTTCAAATATCTGATTTTTTCATCATTATTGGTTAGTAAACGAATTGAATGAATATTCATCTCGTTCAATACTTCAACCACAAATGCATAATCTCTAGTATCTTCAGGAAAACCTGCCATCTTGTCGGCTTCATAATTGCTCAATTGATATTTTTCCTGCAAATAATATGCTTTGGCTTTATTAAATAACCCCATTCCTTTTCCTTCTTGTCTAAGGTAAAAAAGCACTCCTTGCCCCTCTGAAGCAATTCTTTTTAAAGACTCTTTTAATTGACTTGCACAATCACAACGTATTGATGATAATACTTCACTCATAAAGCACTCAGAATGAATTCGTACTAGTATATCATTCAAACTTAAATGATCTTGATTTAAAGATACAACTACTGGCATTGTTCCATCTTTTAAAATAAATACCTGTGCTTTGAAAAGAGCATATTCTGTGGGGAAAGTAAATATTTCTGACTTTTTCAAATAATTATTCGGCATTAATAACATCCTCGTATCTTATTTCATTTATAATCATAAACTTTCAACATACATGTTGTTGCAATTATTTATAAATAAACAGTATTCTAATAGTAGAAAGAATTATTTGATATTCGTGAAATAATTCTCCACCATCAGAATTTAGAAATTTTAGCTCGAAAATAAAAATTTTTTTTAAATAATGAAATTACTATTTTGTGCAAATTTGCTAACTAATAATTCTACATCAGCTTTTACTTCAGTCAGTTTCGAATCATCTTCTGCATGTAATGCAGTTAACCTTATCAATTCAGCTATTTTGACCATTTCGTTCTCTTTCATACCTAAAGTAGTAACTGCTGGTGTTCCAATTCTTATTCCGGAAGGATTCCATGGTTTAGCATCTCCAGGAACTGTATTTTTATTAGTCACAATTCCAGCAAATTCTAATCGTTCAGCAAACCAACTTGCATTCTTTACAGAAATACCATTTTTATTGTTTATAACATCTAAAAGAATTAGATGATTTTCTGTTCCATCTGAAATCAGTTTAAAATTGTATTCTTTTAATTTTTCTGACAATACCTTTGCATTTTTAACAACCTGCTGTGTATATGCCTTATATTCATCAGATAAAGCTTCTTTAAATGCAACAGCCATAGCTGCAATTGTATTCATATGTGGTCCGCCTTGCAATGCTGGAAAAAGAGCTTTATCTACTTGGGGACCATATTCTTTTTTGCATACAATAATACCTGCTCGAGGTCCCCTAAGAATTTTGTGTGTAGTAGAAGTAATTACATCTGCATGTGGAAACGGATGTGGATGCTCGCCAGTTACACATAGACCAGCAATATGCGAAATATCTGCTAATAAAATAGCACCTACTTTTTTTGCAATTTTTCCAAATCGCTCAAAATCAATCTTTCCCGTGTATGCAGTAGCTCCAGAAATTATAAGCTTTGGTTTGTACTTTTCAGCCAATTTTTCAATTTCATCATAATCTAGTTTTCCATCTTCATTTAATTTATAATGAACAGCATTGTAATAATGACTGGTAACACTTACTTTGTGTCCATGAGTCAAGTGCCCACCAAAATCAAGGGCAAGTCCCATCAACGTGTCACCAGGCTTTAAAAAAGCTCCTATCACTGCAAGATTGGCAGGTGCACCGCTGGTAGCCTGTACATTAGCATGATAATCTGAGGGAATATCTGTAAATAATTCAAGTGCTCTTTGGATAGCTAGTTTTTCAATTTTATTAGTATTTTTCTGACCTTGATAGTACCTTCCATTTTTATCAATTAAGACACCTTCTTTCCAAACATGTGGATATCCTTCGGAATACTTGTTTGTAAAAGATGAGGCTAATGCCAATGCTACCTGAGCAGACACATAATTTTCAGAAGGAATAAGAGAAATAGTATTCCTTTGCCGATAGCTCTCTGCAGAAATAATTTCTGCCACCATCGGATCATAAGAAGCAATTAATTCATTTATTTTGGAAAATAACTCTTTGTTTTTCATATCAACAGTACCTTTTCTACAATTATTATAGTTTTTCTAATTTATGAATATTTATTTTTTTAATTTTAACATTTCTTCATTTAAAAGCTTACTACCGATACTTATATAATCTTTAGAGATGTCAACACCAATAAAACATCTATTATTTCTAACACAAGCTAATCCAGTAGTGCAAATGCCAGCAAAAGGGTCCAGAACTTTACCTTCAACTTGACAGTAATTTTTGATCAATTCTTCTATTAATGCTACAGGCCATGCAGCTGGATGCAATGGTGTCTTATATGGAGTAAATGTAAAACCTTCTCCTATTTTAAATTCCTCCTTTTGATTAGATTTTTTAAAAATCATAAACCATTCCGTAACAGAGTGAACATGAGAATCTTTGCACACTTTACCTTCTTCCCATTTTTTGCTTGTAAATAATTCACCATCTAAAGATAATTTAAACCATGGATGTACTGAAATAAGTGAAAATCCTATATTTTTTAAAATTGAACTGTAAATTTTCGGATAGTACCAGACTTCGTTTTTAGTTTTTATATTTTCTGGAATATTCACTATACAATATGCATCCATTTTTAACTTTTCATAGCATTCTTTGAATACATTTTTTATAAATGTTTCATATCCATAGAGGCTTTTATCATCTGATGAACCTGTATAATCTGTTCCAATATTATATGGAGGAGATGTTATAACTAGATCTAAAGAATTATTTAAAATGAAATTAAGGTTTTCACTAGATGAAACCTTTAATTCGAATTTGTCTTTAAGTGATGAAATATCCTGCTTCACCTAGATTCACCTCTTTTTTTCTAGTAACTTATCAATATAATGGTCTTGGTTGTGTAAAACCACTTCTTGGTCATTGTAATCTATACTAACCGCTTCTGAAAATTTTGAGCAATATCCACAAACAGAACAAGGTTGATTTCTACAACTCATTTTAACAAAACGATCAATAAATCCATCTAATTTTGAATTGTCAATAAAAGGTTTGAATCTAAAATCTATTTTATGTTCCTTTGGAATTGTTATCCAATCCATTTTTTCAATATCAATTTTTTCAGAATTGCGCTCAGGTTCTAACTCTCCATTGCCTTTATTCAAAGAGAAAAAACTCATTAAATCAGCTAGATTTCCTGAATATTTTCTGTTTATATATGCTTTCGCTGCTCTTTCAATCCAATTGACAGATTCTTTTCTGTCAACCAATTTAAAAGAACTAATGCCAATTTCCTCGTAAACCTTTATATCCTCTGGCCTTATCCACATAGCCCTAATAATATTTGTAGGGTCTTCAAGCATACTTTTCCTACATTGGGAAGTGCAAAAACTTACATGATTCATCTTTGCGTCTGAAAGAATACTTTGACTTGCATATGAAGTAATCTGATTATGGTAATTATTTAGATGACAAGAAGGTAAGCAAGGATCATTGACCAATAGTTGAAGCTCCATATTTGAGTACTTTTTCATTTTCATTAATGTCTCAAAATCTCTATTTATATCTTTCGATAAAGTAATATGGTCAACACCTTCTTGCTCCCATAATAGTAACTGCTTTAAATCGTTGACACGAGCAATAACAGATAGGCTAATTTTTAAATTTGGAAAATATTTTTTACAGAATTTTATAAAAAATGGATTGCTGAATGTTACCATATGCACTCCAATTTCTTCCAGCCACTGCAATTTGTTATACAACTTCCTTTTCACATCATCTGTAAATTCCAAATTAGAAAAACAATTTCCATTCAATATATAATTAAACTTAATGGAATTGCGTTTGATTTCCTCGACAAATTTTTTTAAATTTTCCTGGTCATATTTACCAATATTAGATCGTCCTCCACCAAAAGCCTCTTCTGAAATCTGCCCATAAAACATGCAGATCTCTTTATCTCTCAAATTGTCAATCAAAGAAATATCACCATTAAAAGGTACACTTAGTTTCATAATAATTTCCCCTTATAAAAAGTATAAATATTATTATTATTTAAAATTTTGACAATAATAACAATAATATATTAAATTTAAAACAGTCTTCCTGTCAAGTATTTTTTTTACTGTAAATACTTTGAATCTTAAAGTCTAATTGATTATCCTAAAAAGCTATTTCTGACTTCCACACACCCTGGGGCTTTTAAAAACTCTTCTCTTTTTTAATATTGTAAAACACCAAATCATAATATCTCTTAATAGTATTCTCTAGTTCTAGCAAGTTAACGTTCCTTCCAACTCTGATTACTTCCTTACCATCAACATAAAGTATCAATAATGGAAAGGAAAAAACATTATTTAGTGCTGCTAATTCTATTTGTTCTTCACCATCAATATCAATAAGTTTTACCTTAGGATAAGCTTCTAATATACTTTCAACCTTATTTCTGATAACATCACAAGCTCCACAAACCTTATTGCTAAAATATATAATGATTATTTCATTATCACTAATAAGCTTTTTAATATCTTCATTACTATTTATTTTCAACATCAAAGCTCATCTCCTTACTCATTAAGTTCCCTGTCATCAATAATATCATTAACCCTTTGTATATAATCAATATTTCTTTCGTAATCCATTTTAAAAATGCAACTAAAGACAACATCTAACATGTACTGCATTGCAATATGAGATGTTATCATTGTCTAATTTCTATATTTCTTATTCCAATTATCTTGCCATTGCTGAAAACTTAATCCAGTGACTTCTTCTAATGTTTTTCCATCTAAAGAACTATATGCTCCAACAATATCTTCATTAGGATAAGAATAACCTCCAATAACTTTACTGTCTGATAGCATGATATTTACCGCTACTCCATTTTGCACATTTTTATCTTTCTTTTCTAGAGGATGGTTTTTTACAATAAATCCATATATAATTATTTCTTTACCAAAATAGCTGTCTGGTCCTACAGTTTGTACACCCCATGATTGCTGATATGGAATTGTTTCTGTTCCTCCATGAAGCTTACTTTTTTCTAATACATATTTATTTATTTCTCCTTTTGGGGTAATAATATCATAGCCTTGAGCTTTAACAAAATCTTCTGCTATTTTTTCATCTCCTACAGCTTTTCCAGTACCCCCTATAAGACACGATAACATTACACCAATTAGAACCAATAATAATTTTCTCATAAAACCCATCCTCCATTCATATTAATTATATCCATATATACAAATAATAACATAAATTTAAAACTATCCCAGGTTAATAAGCAAAATAGGTTCTCTTCTTTTGTAAATATTATGCTTAATAGTTTTGCACCTTAAAAATTACTAGCTCCAGCCCAAAAGCTGCCTTTCCAACTTATCAAAGTCATAAGTTCTTTGGGTATAATCACCAAAGGTTCCTGCATAACTTTCTTGATTTTTCTTAGGTTTCTTCTTTTCCTCCATCTCAAGAATCAGCCTATCATATTGCTTTCTCAATGCCTCAGGAGACAATATATTCTTGTACCAAAAATGATGTTTCTGGGAAAGATCGATTATGATTTTTACTTCTTCAAAGTTTCGTTGATCTTTTTTTAGGATAAGCTTAAAGGTCTTAGCCCATTTCTCTAAGTTTGGCTCCTTTGCTTTTGGATTATTGTTTTTTATATGCTTAAAAAGATACTTGGCTAAAGTAAGTTCCTCTGATTCTTTAAAATCGGAGGTATATATATCATTATTACTTTTAAAGTCATTATTATTATTAAAGTCATTATTTAATAGCACAGGATTTTTCCAGTTCGGTAATTCTCCATTTTGGTAAAACTCCATTTCGGTATTTTCACCAGTATGGTTTTTTCCCATTTCGGTATTTTCCCCAGTATGGGATTTTCCCATTTTGATGTTTTTAACTTTATGGAGAGTTCCTAGTATATCAGCATTTTCACTGGTATACTGTTCCTCATCTGTATACTTCTTTGCAACATTATACTCTCTTTCGCTAGCATACTCATTTGTACTGATATACTCTTTTTCACTGCTATAGGTTTTTCTACTATTATAATCTTCTTCAACTTTGTTCTCTTTTTTATCGGTAACTTTAATTTCTTCTTCCACTGCAGCAGCTATACAACTCCTTAATTGAATTTCTTCATATATAGTAAAATCGTTACAAGGTGCTTGTCCCACATTATCGTTTACAATTAACTTGCCGTAGCTTTGTTGACCAATTGTCATAGCTCCTATAGATACATCAACCTTAGATATATCTCCTTTTGCAGCTTCAAAGATATCATAAGCATAGCCACCAAGAAACTTACCATTTTCTCTTTTTCGCGATCTTTTTATGTATCCACCTTCTATCAATTCCTTTATTGCAGAAGAAATAGCTGCTTCTTTGTCCTTTGTGTGCTTCTTTATTTCCTCTATATAAAATTCCCAAGAATCTGGTTTACTAAGAAAATAGCACATAAGCCCTTTTGCTTTAAGACTTAATCTATTGTCGTTAACGAATTCTTTATTGATCATCATAAATGGATTTTTATCATCCTTATTCACTCTAAAAATAGCCATAAATATTCTCCTCTTCTTATCAATGGACCGTTAAGCACTCAGGGTTAGATGATTATTAGCAAGACTATAATTTATGCTTCCATGATAATTCATCCCAAGTCATCCATTAGAATTTTTCATTAAGTATTTATGCACTAATTCACAATTTGTCTAGCTTTGATGAATTTTTTTATATTTATTTGCATATAAAAAGCACACCTCAATAAATTTGAGAATGTGCTTTTACTTTTATTCTTTTTAATATAAATATCTTCATCAAGGACAAACATGATTCTTTTAGAGAAAGCATAAAGAAAATATAGCTACGCCTTTTAGATTTTAAGATGAACCTGAAATCTTATAATATATTTTAACTGTAGCCTTGTATTTCTCAACAGAGCTTCATAATTTTTAAAGTGCAGCCATAACAATTATGACTGCACTTCTAATTTTTACATCTTCTCTACTTTCATAGCTCTCATTGAATTTAATACAGCAAGTAATGTTACTCCAACATCCCCAAACACTGCTTCCCACATAGTACCAAGTCCCATGGCTACAAGAACTAATAAAATAATCTTAATTCCTAATGCAAAGATTATATTTTGCATTACAATACGTCTAGTCTTTTTCGCTATTTTTATAGCTGCAGTAATTTTTGAAGGTTCGTCAGTCATAATAACCACGTCAGCAGCTTCTATTGCTGCATCAGAACCAACACCACCCATTGCTATTCCTATATCAGCTCTTGCTAAAACAGGTGCATCATTTATTCCATCACCTACAAATATTAGTTTTCCCTTTGGTGACTTTTCTTTATCTAATAATTCTACCTTTTCAACCTTTTGATCTGGAAGAAGTTCAGCATAAACTTTATCTAACCCTAGTTGTTTAGCAACTTTGTTTCCAACGATTTTATTATCACCTGTAAGCATTACTGTTTTCTTAACACCTATAGCTTTTAAATCCTTAATTGCTTTTGCAGAATCTTCTTTAATCTCGTCAGATATTACAATATAGCCTGCATATCTTTTATCTACAGCTACATGAACTACTGTACCTATAGTTTCAATCTGCTGATAAATAATTTTTTCATTATTCATTAGCTTAAAGTTACCAGCTAATACTTCTCTGCCTGATACCATAGCCTTAACACCATAGCCTGAAATTTCTTCGTAGTTTTCTATTGAATCCTTAGCTATTTCCGTGCCATAAGCCTTCAATATAGAAGTAGCTATTGGATGGTTAGAATAACTTTCAGCATAAGCGGCATAATTTATAAGTTCATCACTTGTAAAATTATTTTGTGCCTTTACTTCTGTTACTTTAAATACACCTTTTGTAAGTGTTCCTGTTTTATCAAATACAATTATTTCAACATTGTTTAATGCTTCTAAGTAGTTTCCACCCTTAATAAGAATTCCGTTTCTTGAAGCACCACCTATACCACCAAAGAAACCAAGAGGTATAGATACAACTAAAGCACAAGGACATGATACTACTAAGAAAGCCAATGCTCTATATAACCATTGTGAAAATGTTGCCCCATCTATAACAAGTGGTGGTATTATAGCTAATGCTACCGCTGAGAAAACTACAATAGGTGTGTAGTATCTAGCAAACTTTGTTATGAAGTTCTCTGTTGGAGCTTTTTTACTGCTTGCATTTTGAACTAAATCTAATATCTTCGCGATGGTGGAGTCCCCAAATTCTTTTTCTACTTCAATTGTTAAAAGCCCATTTCTATTGATAACTCCACCTAATATACTATCCCCTGCGCCTACCTCTCTAGGAACTGATTCCCCAGTTAAAGCAGAAGTGTCCACCATAGAATTGCCTTCAATTACTTTACCATCTAGTGGTACCTTTTCTCCTGGCTTTACAACTATAATATCGCCTACCCCAACCTCTTCTGGAGATACTTTTTTAAGTTCATCACCAATTTTTAGATTAGCAAAATCAGGTCTTATATCCATAAGCGCTGTAATAGATTTTCTTGAACGATTAACAGCAAAACCTTGAAACATCTCTCCCAACTGATAGAAAAGCATAACTGCAACACCCTCTGGATACTGTCCAATTGCAAAAGCTCCAATAGTTGCTATACTCATAAGGAAGTTTTCGTCAAACACTTGACCTCTTCTAATATTCTTTATCGCCCTTAAAACTACTTCTCCACCTACAAGTATATAACTTATTAAAAATAGAGTTAGTTCAATATAACTTGAAAGATTCAAAACAGATGCTACTACAAAAATCAATGCACTAGCACCAAACTTAATCATATCTGACTTATTAGATTCATCATGATTATGCTCATGAGTTTTGTCTTTCGCTCCCCTATTATTATTTTCAAGTTCAATTACTTTCACATCTGGCTCAATTCTTTTTACAATTTCCTTAACTTTCTCAATAATTACATTTTGTTTAGATAGGTTGTCTATTTCTAAAATAAGCTTTGTATTAACAAAGTCAACTACAGCAGACTTTACGCCCTTTATATTGTTTGATTCTCTTTCTATCTTAGCTGCACAGTTACCACAACAAAGTCCCTGAAGTTTAATTTCTTTTTTCAACACTTTATTTGATTGTTTTTCTATTACTTTAACGTGTCCCTCTATACTTTGGACAACTTCAGTAATTGTATCTACTAATCCATCTGTTTTATTTGTTCCATCCAGCTCTACTGTTAATGTTTTTGTAACAAAATTAACACTTGCTGAGCTAATCCTCTCTAAGGTACTAAGTTTGTGTTCCATTTTTGCTGCACAATTTGCACAGCCAAGTCCTTCTAAAATAAATTCCCTTTTAACAGTAGCTTTTATATTGCTCTGTGAAGGTGTAATATTCTTTGGTACTAACTTTATATTACTTTTACTAGGATTATTAACTACCTTCCCCATACCTTTCATCCCCTAACTCCAATTAGTTTTTTTCATCTATGTGAATTAATCCTTGATCAAATATACGCTTAACATGTTCATCTTCTAAAGAATAATAAACTACTTTACCATCTTTTCTATACTTTACAAGTCTTGCTTGTTTTAGAACTCTTAACTGATGTGAAATTGCTGATTGATTCATACTAAGCAATGCTGCTATATCACAAACACACATCTCAGCTTGAAATAATGCACATATTATCCTAACTCTTGTACTATCTCCAAGCACTTTAAACAAATCTGCTAAGTCATAAAGCTTTTCCTCTTGTGGCATATTTGCTTTTACTTTATTAACTACATCCTCATGTATGATGCTACAATTACAACTTTCAATATTATTTCTTTCTTCCATAAAAAGTTACCTCATTATCACTATAATATATAAACATCTGAATAACTGTTCATGTATTCATTATATGCATCTCTATTATTTATGTCAATAAAATAATGAATTTTTCCATAAATAAAATGCATTTCCTTGATATAATGGTATAATTTTAAATACATGTAATGTAATACAATGAAAAATTTAATCTTTGACGGGTGAAATTATGAAAAAACCGAAAAAATCTTTTATTATCCTTGGAGTTGTAATATCAATCGTACTTATACTTACATATCTTATATCCCCTAAAAGTGGTACACTTGATGATTTAGCCTTTAAAAACATTTCAAAAGAATCTATAAATGAAGTTGTTATTTTTAAAACTGGGAATATGCGTAACGAAACAAGTATCAAAGATACAGAAAAAATTAACGATATAATATCTAGATTCTCTAATTTAAATGTATCAGAATATAGAAAAGCAGTGCCTATCAGCTATAAAAATCAATATATGATTGTTTTTGATGCTAAGGTAAATACACCTGTTTTAATGTTTTTATATGATAATGGATACATTGAAATGAGACTATCTGATCAAGGTAAAACTAGAACCTATAAAATTACAGATACCTTTGATATAGCTTATATAGAAAGCCTTATTTCATAAATTAAAATTTAATAGTATAGAAACTGTGATGGTTCAGGTGTTTATCACCTTGACCATTTTTTATTCTCTAGAGAGTATTTTTTTGGATAAACTAAATTAAGACAGCTCATTTGTAAATAGTAAAAGTAACACTTAAAGCTAAAGAACATACAATGTTAAATATAGAGAATTATAAATATAATAGTTGAGTTTATGTTGATTATCCTCAGATATGTTGACAGTTTATAGATAGTTATATATATTGTATTTATAGAGTATATAGATATCCATCTATGCGTGAGGTGATTTTGTGAAACCACAATATGAGGAAAATGCAAAAATTATTAAAGCACTTTCAGATCCAGGAAGGCTTAAAATTATTGATATATTGTCCTGTGGTGAAAAATGTGCATGTGAAATACTAGAACAATTTGAGTTTACTCAGCCAACTCTTTCACACCATATGAAGGTTTTAAGTGACTGTGGACTTGTTGAAAGCAGAAAAGAGGGACTGTGGAATTATTATTCTTTAAATAATTCCAATTGTAACAAGCTTATATTATTTCTTATGAACCTTGTGACAGATACAGAGGAATGTGTCTGCAAGAATAAATCAAAATATCAATGTAAAGAGAAAAGAGGAGATTAGATTGAGTAATAAAACATCGAAATTATCATTCTTAGATAGATATCTGACTATTTGGATATTTGCTGCAATGGCACTAGGAATATTACTTGGATGGGCAGTGCCGTCACTGTCAACAGCATTAGCAAAACTATCTGTTGGAACAACATCAATACCTATAGCAATTGGACTTATTGTGATGATGTACCCGCCTTTAGCTAAAGTAAATTATAAACAACTGGGAAAAGTATTTAAAAATCCTAAGGTTCTAGTATTATCCTTAGTACAAAACTGGTTTATTGGACCAATTTTAATGTTTATATTAGCCTTTGTATTTTTAAAATCTGATTCTGAATTAATGACTGGACTTATTCTTATAGGTCTTGCTAGGTGTATAGCTATGGTAATTCTTTGGAATAGCTTAGCCGATGGAGATAACGAATATGCCGCAGCACTAGTTGCTTTTAATTCTATATTTCAGGTGGTATTTTATTCTATATTTGCTTACTTCTTTATTACAGTGTTACCACCTATTTTTGGACTTACAGGATTTGAAATTCATGTTTCAATGGGAGAAGTAGCCACCTCTGTTGCGATTTATCTTGGAATACCATTTTTATTAGGAATGGCTACTAGACTTATATTAGAACCTAAAATGGGAACAGAGTGGTATACTAAAAAATTTATTCCTAAAATAAGTCCTTTAGCATTAATAGCATTATTGTTCACAATCATAGTAATGTTTATGTTTAAGGGAAAATATATTGTAGACTTACCTCTAGATGTTATTAAAGTAGGAATACCTCTTATAATTTATTTTATAGCAATGTTTTCTGTTTCCTTCTATATTAGCTATAAATCAGGAATTGATTACAATAAAACCACTACATTATCCTTTACAGCCGCAAGTAATAATTTTGAACTAGCAATAGCAGTTGCAGTTGCAGTCTTTGGCATCGAATCGAAAGTAGCTTTTGCAGCTGTAATAGGACCATTAATTGAAGTTCCTGTGATGATAGCCTTAGTAAATGTTGCATTGTATTGGGGTAAAAAGTATTTCTCATACTATAAAAATAGCGATGTTAGATAATATTTAAAATACCTTATAAAGAAATTGTGAGCGTCATTAAAAGCTGTAAGCAACGGTTTTAATGACGCTTACAGCATTATAGAAATATAGGTTTAATGTGATAAATTAACTTTCTTATACATTACCAAGCTGACTCTATTTAAATATTTTTTCTTACACATTGCCAAGCTGAACTCTATTTAAATATTTCTGTGCCACATTTTCCGCCTCTCTCATAAAATCAATATCCGTCGGTGGATTCTCAAGATTATACCTGGGGAAATATCTTGAAAGGTGCAGTGGTATATCCTTATCTATGGAACTTAGAAATTTTGCAATTTCCTCTACTTCTTCTAGGTTGTCATTCTCACCACTTACTAGCAAAGTGGTTACCTCCACATGGCAAGCTTTTGCTGCTATTTCAATGGCTTTTAACACAGGCTCTATTCTTCCACCACAAAGATTTTTATAATACTCATTATTAAAGCTTTTTAAATCGATATTCATAGCGTCCACAAAGGGAAGAAGCTTCTTTAATGGTTCCTCGCTAAAATATCCATTGGTAACAAGAACTACTGAAGCATTAGGATTGGTTTCCTTTAATAGCTTTGCAGTCTCATAAACATATTCATACCAAATACTTGGGTCATTGTAGGTAAATGCTACGCCAATGTTGTCCTCCATAGTTAATATAGTTTCAACCAATTTTTCACTGGTAACATACTCACTCTTAGCCTTGTATTGAGAAATGCTATAGTTTTGACAAAAGGAACATCTAAAATTACAGCCAAAGCTTCCTACAGAAAAAATGTTGCTATGAGGTTTGAAATAATAAAGAGGCTTTTTCTCAATAGGGTCCAAAGCTGCGGAAGTAACTTCTCCATAGTTTATGGTGTAAAGAATCTCATCTTCATGGGTCCTTACATTACACTTACCAAAATGTCCATTTTCTATTACGCAATTGTGAGGACATAGAAAACAATGAATTTTATCCTTGACCTTTTCATAAAACATAGCTTCCTTTTTCATATTTTTAATCCTCTCTATGCCTTATAACCTGGAACTTTTCTATGTTATATTGTTCATAGGGATCTATTCCAGCTTTATCTAAAGCAATATCCAACTGCTGTTCTACAGTGTCTACCCCTTCAAGGTCTGGAAGCAAAAGTCCTCTTCTTTCTCCAAAACTTACGATTACCCCATACTCCTTTGGATTCAACTCTACAAACTTAGCTGGCTCAGGTTCTGTTAATACATCTACAGAAAAAACTATGTCATCAAGTTCATGCTCTTCCACCTCGTTAAATCTTGGGTCATATATCCCAGCTTGAATAGCATTTCTCATAATTTCTTCCGCTACATTATCTGTTGCAGGAAAAATAGTTCCAATGCAACCTCTTAAATTTCCGTTCTTTTTTAAAGATACAAAAACCCCTCTTTTATGGCTAAGCATTTCCTCCGTTACATAGTCTGGAGCTTCCGCAAGTTCTTCTCCTGTCTTTAAGTAAGTAGTAAGACTATCTATGGCAAGCCTCACATAAGGATCTTTAAGGATTTCTCTTTTTTTATGTAGTTCTCTACGTATTGACTCCAGGTCGTTTAATTTAGATGAATCCTTATCCATAACATTAAATCTCATAACTCCATACCCCACTCCAAAAGTGCCTTCATAACTTAGAAGTTCACCGCTAAATTTTTTACCATCTAAGGCACCTAATAAAATAGCTGTAGAACGCCTACCACATTCACCAGCCTTATCTATAACTTTTTTATCTATACCAAAAACACCTTTTACATCACCATTTTGCAGATAATCAAGAAATTCTCTATCAAACTTCTCACCAGCAGGATCAAAACCATAAGGTCCATCATCTTTCAACCTATGAGACAAATCTCCACTGGCTATGAATACAGCTTTTTCATTCAACTCTTCAACAGCTTTACTTATGAACCGTCCAAACTTATATAAATCAATATCACTTAATTCCGTATAAGTAATATGCACAAGCTTGTAGCCGTTAAAATACTTATTTACAAAATATAAAGGCACTATTGCCCCATGATCTAAAGAAACAGAAATATTATATTTACTTAAAATCGAGTCCGTTGCTAGTACCGAAGCTATTCCTTCTTCATAAGCCATCTCAAAAATCTTGCTTGTAAGAGTTTTATTGATCTTGAACTTCATGGTAACCTCAGGAACTCTAAAATGTTTTAAGTCTCCTTCAATTTCGTCCTCATAGCTAAGAGCTATGGCATCTTGAAACATAGTGCCATGTGGCGTTATAAGTACAATTGTATCTGGTGCTCTTACGGCAATTTCCTTTCCAATAGCGTGAAGACTTGCACTGGTAGCCGAAATCTTTTTTTCCTCTCCTTTTCCTACTTCAGGAACAACAATTGGAGGATGAGGAAGAAGATAAAATCCTTGAAAACTCATATAAATCACCTCGTTTTATATCTGTTTTAAGATTCTTATGTAAATCCCTTAAAACTATATAGTTATGTTAATAAAAATTCAAACTTATATGTTTCTTTTAATATGTACTATTTTAAACCTTTCGATACTTTAATATTCTTTTTATTCAGACATATTGAGCTTACTTATAATTTGCAACATTTTTCACCTTTTCTATTGCATTTCCCATTGCTACACCTATACCACATTCTTTTATCAGTTCAATGTCATTAACATCATCTCCAAAAAACATTACTCTTTGACAGAGCCTATGTTTTTCTCTATAGTACCTTGATAAAGCTTTTAATAATGATATACCTATGTCCCAATTAGAATTATATATCTAAAATTATTCTGGATATTCACAATATAAAATAGAACTTCTTAAAATAGTAAAGATTCAACTTAGGAACTCTATATTAATTAGTAATTCTTCTAACAGTATGATATTATTAACTAACGCAAAGAAATAAAAAATATAGTGGAAGTTTTCCTTCCATAAATATATGTAGTCAAAGTGAAAAATAAGTCAGTGTAAGAGCTGAGATGCTCTTGCCACTAGATATTAACGAAAGGTAGAAAATCATGAACTTTAAAGAATTAGGCATTAATGAAGCCTTAGTAAAAATACTAAAGGATACTGGTATCACTGAACCAACTCCGGTTCAAAGTGAGAGCATCCCACATATAAAAGCTGGCGGAGATCTTATAGGCGAAGCGCAAACAGGTACTGGAAAAACTCTTGCATTTTTGCTTCCGATTTTCGAAAATATCTCCCCTACTGTAAATAACGTTCAAGCTTTAATATTAACTCCTACAAGAGAACTTGCTATTCAGATAACAAATCAAGCTCTAAAGCTTAAAGAAGGTAAAGATATAAATATATTAGCAGCCTATGGTGGTAAAGATATAGGCTCTCAGCTTAAAAAGCTTAAGAACAATATCCACCTTATCATCGCTACACCTGGCAGACTTTTAGACCACATTGAAAGAAAAACTGTAGATTTAAGCAAGCTGAAAACCTTTGTTTTAGATGAAGCAGACCAAATGCTTTTGATGGGCTTTAAGAATGAGGTGGAGTCAATCATTAAAGTAACCTCTAAAAAGCGTCAAACCCTTTGCTTTTCTGCAACGCTAAATTCTGACGTAAAAAAATTAGCTTATAGATATATGAATGACCCGATAACAGTTACGATAAAAAAGGAAGAAGTTACTCTTAGCACTATTAAGCAACATGTGGTGGAAACTACTGATAGAAGAAAGCAAAATGCTTTGTGTGCTGTCCTTGATGAAGATAATCCTTTTATGGCTATTATATTTTGCAGAACAAAAAGAAGAGCCGATGACCTTGAAGTAGGTCTTTATCAACGTGGCTATAATTGTGCAAAACTTCACAGTGATATACCACAATCAAAGCGTGAACGAATAATGAAAGCTTTTAGAAATGCTGATTTTCAATACTTGATAGCTACTGATGTAGCTGCTAGAGGTCTTGATATAAGTGGAGTAACTCATATATATAATTATGATATCCCTGAAAGTGTGGAAAGCTATATTCATCGTATAGGTAGAACTGGAAGGGCTGGCGAAGAGGGTTATACTTGCTTGTTTATCGATCCAAAGAATAATGATATGTTAGAAGAAATCGAGGAAGCGCTTAAGTTTCAGATACCAAGAAGACAAGTGGATGATAGTTTTAAAAAGGACTAACGTTGTTCCACCCTTGATAATCTAGTATAAAAAGATAGCCAAAATAATAGATGACCAAAATTATACTTATGAATTTTGATCATCTATTTATTATATTATATTTTGAAAAAATTCATATCATCTTTTAGTTGTTTTGAATTTCTAATTGCACCTTCTACTTCTTCTAAGTTATTAACCAAAGTTGAAGAAAGTTCTGTTGTTATAGCTGTGGTATTAGCTGTTTTTTCTTGGATGCTAAGTGCTTCTTCACTAATTTGTTCAACTGCATTTGAGATTTGATTCATGCAGTTATTTTGTTCCTTAATAGTTTGAAATAAC
The DNA here is from genome assembly GCF_000145275.1 of Clostridium cellulovorans 743B. Classification (NCBI taxonomy): domain Bacteria; kingdom Bacillati; phylum Bacillota; class Clostridia; order Eubacteriales; family Clostridiaceae; genus Clostridium; species Clostridium cellulovorans. Next base: position 1,257,535 of record NC_014393.1, on the reverse strand, counting down.
TTATTGATACTATCAAAATTAAATTCTGTTGAAGTTGTAACTTCATTCATAATATCTTTAAAATAATTAGTAGTTTCTAATGCATACTTTATACTATTTACAACCTCATTATTTGCAATTTGAACCTTGTAAATTCTATTATTAATACTTTCAATTATAGCATTAATCTTTTGTGTTTCATTACTTGTTTGTTGTGATAAATTTTTAATTTCATTTGCTACTACCGCAAAGCCTCTGCCTTCCATACCTGCTCTAGCAGCCTCGATGGTAGCATTTAGTGCAAGTAAATCAGTTTGTCCTGAAAAACTTTTTATTGAGACCAAAATCTCCTCGATACTCTTAGCATTATTAATTAGTTCTTTTATTTCTTCATTGGTATTAAAAACACTAGTATTAATATATTCAATTTTTTCATTTAGACTAGTAATCCCATTATGTCCATCTTTTACTTTTAATAATGTCTCTTGAGAAACTTCTTTTGTATTTGTAATATCTGCCAATACCTTTTCATTTAAATCTAAAATTTCATTAATACCAGCAAGTGATTCTTCTGTATTTGCACTCTGTGTTGCAACACTCTCAGAAATTTCTCCGAATAATTTTTCTAGTTGTAAGATCCCTTTCTTTACAACTATATCATCACCAGCTTCATTCCCTTTTACAACTTGTCTAATTATATTTGCTATTATATTGTTTTTGCTTTCTACTTCATCAGACAATCTTTGAACTGAACCCAATATACTTGATAGCTTATCTAAAAATTCGTTGAGTTTTTTTGAAAAGATAGAGAACTCGTCCATAGATTTTGTTTTTGAACGTGAAAGTAAGTTACCGTCTGCAACCTCATCTAAAATCTTTGAAAATTGCTTCATATTATCATATATACTATTTTTTATAGCAAAGGTTATAAAACCAATAACCAATGTAGATATGATTAATAATGTAGTAACAAGTATAAGCATAAATGTTTTTCTTGTATTCATTTTTGTTTCAATATTTTCTTTAACTGTAGAAATTAATGTTGTTGAGTCCTCCTCTAGTGTATTATTAATACTTTTAAACTCTAAAAGTTCTTTGTCAGATTCAGTAATTTCATTAAAGGTATTTTGTTTATTAATAATCTTACCCAAGTTATTCTGAATAATAGTATCGTCATGCAAATATATTGGAAAGTTTGTTTTAATTTCTTCAAATAGTTTGGCAATTTCATCAAGACTAGCCTGAACATCACTACCTTCAGCAACTAACTTATTATACATGTCTATGTTGGAAACTATAGAATTAAAACTTTCAACGAAGTCATATAAATTGTTCATGGCCATCCCAGCCGATAAGCCTTGGATACTTCCAGCCTCAAAGTAAACATCATATGATATCTTGGAATAATCTTGTGTGTCAATATCACTTGCAGGTAACTTTATATCAATTTCTTCCCACTTATTATTAGCTTTAGTAAAATTACTTTTTATTTCAATACTAGGGTTATTATTAAGCTTACTTAGCGTAAAACTTGAAAGTGCAAACCCATAACTATTTTTCAAATCGTCATCCTTATACTTTCCTAAATCAATTTGTTGTTTTTTGGAGCCATTTTCAAGGACAATGTTATTTATATATACAGTACCCTTATATTCAACACCATTACCTCCTATACGAGGTATAATCTCAAGTCTCTTTCCTGAGTTGGGTATATTAGATACATAGGTCACTTTATTATATTGTTTATTATCTATTACTACCGTTCCATTAGCAAAACTTGATATATCTCCCATACTTAAATCTACCCAAGATTTATCAGCAATTGTTTTTTCTAATGTTTTAGAGATCGCTTCATCATTTGCTAAAAATTCTTTGAATTTCCCCTCTTCATTGGTGAATCCCCTGGAATCATTTAATTTTATTATCTCTTTTAGATTAGTTATATTCTTTTGTGCAAGATCAATTATTTGATTTATATCGCTTTTATTAGTACCAGTTGCTAAAGACTGTGTTTCTTCAGCAATTTCGAGAATCTCACCTAAGTTAGATTCTATTTGTTCCAATAACGCGTTATCAAAAGAGTATAGATAATTAGTATTTATTGATTTGTTTTCATATTGAATTAAATTAATCTTGTTCATATTTGTAGTTACGATATAATCATTACCATTCCTTGACAATATAACTAATGAAGTAATTCCTAGTAACATAATGCAAATAACACTAACTAAACACATTACAAATAATTTTCCTTTAATACTTTGTGATGCTTTTGATTTGATATAATTCTGCAATTTATTATAACCGTAATCCTTTTTCATTTATTTGATCCTCCATGAATTTTGCTTTCGTTAATAAGAAATATATAAATCATTCCACCTATAAGAAACTTAACATTATAAAAGTATATACTTCTTCCAATCAACCACATCCTTTTATGGTTTTTCCCAAAAATATAATTAAAGTAAATATTATATTAAACTTTTATTTCTTCTATATTGAATATAATATTAACACCCAAATGGTTCAATTGCAATATATATTTTAAAAAAATGCACAAATAAACACAAAAAACTACACATTTTTTAGCTGAAAATTGTTGCATTTGCAACACAAAAGTGCACATTCCTTGAATATGAGCGTAAGCTTCAAAGAATTACCGAATAGATAGTGAAAAGGTCTTTTGCTAAAATTACAGATAGTAAGATAAATGGTCGGTCTGTAATATCAACGGAATTAATCAACTGAACCTGGAAAGGACTTTTAGATAAGTTTCATTCTTATGAAGGAACTATAACTGACTTCTGCAAGGAAAATAACGTTACTAAGAGTGAACTTTACTACTATAGGAAAAAATCTGAACAATCAACTAAACCAATATTTAATGGGATATCATTAGCTGATGAAACTACTTTTAAAGTTATCGAAGATAGTGGAAAAGAGTCAAACTCCAAGAATATGAAAACCCTTTTAGAAGATAGTTCCTTAGAAATAAATACTAATGGTTGTGAGCGAGCAATAACCCCTTTTGTAATCGAAAGAAAAAATTGGCTATTCTCAAACACTTCTAAAGGCACAAAAGCTAGCGCTTTAATATAAAGTATAATTGAGACAGCAAAAGCTAATGGTTTAGTAGTTGAAAAATACCTAGTCTATTTATTTGATAAGTTATCAGGCAATGACACAGAAAATAAAGAACTTCTACTAGACTTAATGACATGGAATAATTGTAGCTAATTTATATAGCTTTCATCATTGAAACTATTGATAGAAGAAAGTAATTAAAATTTATCTCCAAATAACTAAAAACCCCTGAAGCATTATTGATGCTTCAGGGGTAAAATATTCATTATTAGATAATAGTGATATTTTCTGCTTGTGGTCCTTTTTGACCGTCAACTACTTCGTAGCTAACTTTTTGGTTTTCTTCAAGAGATTTGTAACCATCAGAGTTTATTTTAGAAAAATGTGCGAAAACATCTTTTCCATCTTCTCCAGTGATAAATCCAAATCCTTTTTGTGCGTTAAACCATTTTACTGTACCGTTCATAAAACTGTACCTCCGAAATTTTATTTTTCTTAAACTTAGTGAATAATCCACCAATAAAATTTCTATATCAAATTGCTACTTTGTTAAGTACTTTTGAAATATATTTGTGTTTCATTATTTACTATTAATTTAAGCTTTCTATATATAATATCATAACTAATTATATAATGCAAATTTTTATAACTGTTATTTTACCTTTAAACTAGCTCCATTACTAGATATAACTTCTTTATACCAATAGAAACTCTTTTTCTTGTATCTTTCTAAAGTACCACTTCCATCATCATTTCTATCAACATAGATAAAGCCATATCTCTTTTTAAGCTCTGCTGTTGATGCACTAACCAAGTCTATACAGCCCCAGGTTGTGTATCCCCAAAGCTCAACACCATCCTCAATAGCTTCTGCAACTTGAACTAAATGATCGTTTAAATAATTAATTCTATAATCGTCATTTACAGTTTTATTGCCATTTTCATCAGTAACTAATTGATCCACAGCACCTAAACCATTTTCCACAATAAATAATGGTTTTTGATATCTATCATATAATTGGTTAAGGATATATCTTAAACCTTGTGGGTCTATTTGCCAGCCCCATTCTGATGCTTGTAAATATGGGTTTGGTACTCCTGAAAGAATGTTACCTTTGCCTCTTTTATTTTTTTCTGGATCTGCCGTTGCACAGGAACTCATATAGTAACTAAAGGAAATGAAATCTACTGTATGCTTTAGTATTTCTTTATCACCAGGCTCCATTTTTATTTCTATGCTGTTTTCTTTAAAGACTCTGTTCATGTATCTTGGATACTCTCCTCTTGCATGAATATCTGCAAAGAAAAGATTTTCTCTATCTTGCTCCATTGCCTTAAGCACATCACTTGGCATCGACGTTAATGGATAGTTTGGTACTCCAAGAATCATACAACCGATTTTGAATTCTGGGTTTATTTCATGGCCAACTTTTACTGCCAATGCACTAGCAACTAGTTCATGATGCATAGCTTGATATAAATCTTGCTTGCTTAATTTTTCTTTTGGTGTCCAAATTCCAGCACTCATATAAGGCGCATGAAGTGCTGAATTTATTTCATTAAAAGTAAGCCAATATTTTACCTTATCCTTATATCTAGTGAATATTGTTCTTACATAGTTTTCAAAGAAGCCTATAAGCTTTCTATTTACCCAGCCATCATAATTTTTAGCAAGAGCCAGTGGTGTTTCATAATGTGAAATTGTAACTAAAGGCTCCATTCCGTATTTAGCCAATTCATCAAAGACATTATCATAAAACTGTAAGCCTTTTTCGTTTGGCTCTTTATCATCACCATTTGGGAATATTCTTGACCAAGCAATTGATAATCTAAAGGTCTTAAAGCCCATCTCAGCAAATAACTTTATATCTTCCTTATATCTATGATAAAAATCAATACCGATAAGCTTCATATTGTCTTCTGTTGGCTCATCAGTTATTGGTCCCATTATACCCTTTGGCATTAAATCTTGTATTGATAAGCCTTTTCCGTCTTCATTATATGCTCCTTCAAATTGGTTAGCAGCAGTTGCTCCTCCCCATAAAAAGCCTTCTGGAAATTTTATTTCTTTCATCGTTGTTCCTCCTGTTCTAATCTCTATGTTTTCAAACTACCTATATTCTAAAAACTATTTGTTTATCCATGCAAATTTAAAAATACCATAACTAATAACATCTAATACTATTATATCAAGTTTCATACATAGACCAAGTTATCTATTCTAAATCTTCACCGTTAGTTTCTATAACCTTCTTGTACCAATAGAAGCTTTTCTTCTTTGCTCTTTCTAGAGTTCCATTACCTTCATTGTCTTTATCAACATATATAAATCCGTAACGTTTTTTCATTTCTCCAGTACCAGCACTTACTAAATCAATACATCCCCACATAGTATAACCAATTAGTTCAACACCATCTTTAACGGCTTCTTCCATTTGAAGTATATGATCTCTTAAGTAATCTATACGGTACTGATCATTTATCGAGCCATCTGCTTCAACAACATCCACTGCACCTAATCCATTTTCAACGACCATTAATGGAATTTGGTATCTATCATAAATATGGTTCAAGGTGTATCTTAAACCTTTAGGATCGATTTGCCAACCCCAATCAGAAGCCTTAAGATATGGATTCTTTACTCCTCCTAATAGGTTTCCTCCAACTTGTTCTAGATTCGGATCAGCACTTGCAACTGCAGACATATAATAGCTAAAGGAATAAAAATCAACGCAGCCTTCTTTTAATATTTCTTCATCTCCCTGTTTCATTATAATTCTAATTCCTTTTTCTTCAAAGAAGCGAGTAGCGTATTTTGGATAATACCCTCTTACCTGAACATCGCCACAAAGCATGTTACTAATCTGGTCTTTTTGTTGAGCCAATAATATATCATCTGGGTTACATGTATTTGGATAAGTGGTCATATAGGCTATCATACAACCAATCTTAAAATCACTGTTAATTTGGTGCCCGAGTTTCACAGCCTTTGCACTTGCTATAAACTGATGATGCAGAGCTTGGAATCTTAACTGAGGATTATCTTTTACATTCATTGAAAGTTCAGAATTTTCTTTGCCATTTACAAGGATTCCTCCACTCATAAATGCTCCTAAAGCCATTGTAAGACAGTTTATTTCATTGAAAGTAAGCCAATATTTAACCTTATCCTTGTATCTCTTAAATATTGTTTCACAGTATCTTACATAACAATCAATGACCTCTCTCGATGCCCAGCCGTTATACTTCTCAGTTAATCCATATGGAGTTTCATAATGAGAAATAGTTACTAGTGGTTCTATATTATATTTTCTTAGTTCATCAAAAACATCATCATAAAATTTTAACCCTTCTTCATTTGGCTCTAATTCATAACCTTTAGGGAATATTCTACTCCAGTTAATAGACATACGAAAAACCTTAAAGCCCATTTCTCCTAATAGTTTTATGTCTTCTTTGTAGTGACCATAAAAATCAACCGCCTCATGACTTGGATAATATGTTTCCTCTTCTAAAACTGGTGTAATACGTCTTGCTGTTGTATGTGTTCCTCCAGTCATCATATCTGCGGTACTTGGGCCCTTGCCACCTTTGTTCCATCCACCTTCAAACTGATTGGCAGCAGTAGCCCCTCCCCATAAGAATCTCTCTGGAAATTTATTTGTTACAACTCTCATCCCTATCCCTCCAACAAGTTAGCATAAAATTATATATAATCAACTTTTTAAATTCAAATAATCTATTCTAAATCTTCACCGTTAGTTTAGCCCAGATCTTCACCATTTGTTTCTATAACTTTCTTATACCAATAAAAGCTCTTCTTTCTAGACCTTTTTAAAGTTCCATTACCTTCATTGTCTTTATCAACATATATAAAGCCGTAACGCTTTTTCATCTCTCCTGTAGAAGCACTGACTAAATCTATGCAACCCCAAGGCGTATAACCCATTAACTCTACTCCATCTTCATTAACTGCATCCTTCATTGCCTTTATATGTTCTCTTAAATAACCAATACGATAATCATCTTCTACATAACCATCTTTATCTGGATTATCCACAGCTCCCAATCCATTTTCCACAATAAACAAAGGTTTTTGGTAGCGATCATATAATACATTTAAAGTTATCCTTAGACCTAGTGGATCAATTTGCCAGCCCCATTCACTAGCTTTTAAATATGGATTTTTTAAAGTAGCAAATACATTGCCTTCTGTTTCCGCGCTTATCTCTGGATCTGCACTAGTAAGTCTTGATGAATAGTAGCTAAAAGAAATAAAATCAACGGTATTATTCTTTAAAAGTTCTTCATCGCCTTCTTCCATCTTTATATCTATATCCTGTTTTTCTAACATTCTCTTTGCATAACTTGGGTATTCTCCACGAGATTGAACATCTATAAAGAAATAATTTTCTCTATCCTTTTCTATAGACTTCCACACATCTTCTGGTGCGCAAGTATTAGCATAAGTATTACCAGCAGCCAACATACAACCAATTTTAAATTCTGGATTTATTTCATGAGCTATTTTTGTTGCCTTTGCACTGGCAATTAATTGATGATGTGCTGCTTGATACTTTACAGCTTCCTGATTTTCACCTTCTTCAAAAACTAAACCCGCACCTATAAAAGGTAGATGTAAAAGCATATTTATTTCATTGAAAGTAAGCCAATATTTAACCTTGTCTTTATAACGATTAAAGATAACCTCGCAAAGTCTTTCATAGTAGCCCACCATCTTGCGACTTCTCCAGGAACCGATTGTCTTTACAAGATTCATTGGTACATCAAAATGAGTTATTGTAACTAATGGCTCGATACCATGCTTCAAACATTCATCAAAAACAGCATCATAGAATTTTAATCCTTCTTCATTTGGCTCAGCATCATCTCCATTAGGGAAAATACGAGCCCAAGCTAAAGACAATCTAAAGCATTTAAAGCCCATTTCAGCAAATAAAGCTATATCTTCTTTATAATGATGATAAAAATCAATAGCTTCATGACTTGGATAATAATGCTCCTTATCACATTCAAACATCTTCATTTTTCCCATACCAACAGGAAAACGATCCTTTCCTGCTGGAATTACATCAACAGTGGATAAGCCTTTTTTTCCTTCTAAGTAAGCACCCTCACATTGGTTAGCAGCAGTTGCTCCTCCCCATAAAAATCCTTCTGGTAATCTATTTGTTCCCATTTATCTTCCTCCAAACTTAATTTAATATTGAAATCTCTAACTTATTAATTGATATAATTGAATTTATATATACTTTGCAAAATTCTAACTGTAAAAACCTTATCTTTTGTATTAATAGAATTGATATCTTAAATCTTAGTTCAAGGATTTCTTAGTAAGAGTTGTTCTTACTAATTGGCATCTTTGAAATAAAAATTTGTGCATATATGAACTTAATAACCATAGGATTAATTTGTTAAAAAATCCTATGGTTATTCTATTTTTTAAATCATAACTACTAGTAAATCATCCTTGTAATCAACAGCTTTTTTATCTGTTTCAACGATATCTAAATAGTTATCTGAATTAGTAACTATTATCGGAGTTGTTAAAGAATAACCTTCTCCTTTAATTGCCTTTATATCAAACTCTAACAGTACATCTCCCGCTTTAATAACATCTCCTTGCTTTGCTTTTGGGGAGAAATACTTACCGTTTAGCTGAACAGTATCCATACCTATATGAATAAGGATTTCAGCGCCACTATTACTTGTAATTCCTAAAGCATGACCTGTTGGGAAAAAGGTTGTTAAAACACCATCCACTGGAGCAATTATTTTACCTTCTGCTGGTTCAATAGCAATGCCTTTACCTAATGCTCCACTGGAGAAAGCTTCATCTTTTACTTGAGATAATTCTTTTACTTCTCCTTTTAATGGACTAACAATTACTTCTTGTTTTATCAATTTTTCTACTGATTTCTCATTTTTTTTTTCGCCTTCTTCTTCATCCTTGAAGCCACTGAAAAACATAAATAAGAAACCTAGAACAAATGAAACTATAACACCGATAATTGCACCATAGAATCCTTTATCCATTCCTTCTGGACTAATGTAACTTGGAAAAGCGAAGATCCCTAATCCTCCAATCATATATCCTTTGGTACCCATTAAGCCTATCATACCACCACCAATTCCAGCAGCTATACAACTTAAGGTAAATGGTCTTTTACGTGGTAATGTAATACCGTAAATAGCTGGTTCTGTTACTCCAAAAATTCCTGATATAAATGCTGGTATAGCTAAGGATTTAAGCTTAGTATTTTTTGTTTTACATAATATAGCTAATACTACACCTGTTTGAGCAAAAGAAGCTCCAAGTACTACAGCAAGGATTGTATCATAATGAAGTAATGTTAAATTATTGATTGCAATAGGAATAAGTCCCCAGTGAAGACCAAATATTACAAACACCTGCCAGAAACCACCTAAGAATATTCCTGCAATAACTGGACTTAAATTATATATAGCAAGAGTTGCTGTTCCAAGTAATTTACCTGCCCAAGTTGCTACTGGTCCAATAACTATTAATGCTAAAGGTGCAACTATTAAAAGAGTACAAAATGGAACTAAGAAAGTTTTAACTACATCTGGTATTACTTTTTTAAAGAACTTTTCTACTTTAGCTGCTATATATACTGATAACACAATTGGAATAACGCTTGATGAATAATCCATCAATATAACTGGAATTCCTAAGAAAGTTAATTGTACAGAGGATTCAATTACCGTTCCACCAAATAACGTATATAGTGGCGGTGCTGCTGTTAGCTTATTAAGTGCTGGATAAACAAGTACTGCACCTAAAGCCATACCTATAAATTGATTAGCATTAAACTTTTTAGCAGCTGTAAATCCTAAGAAAATAGGGAAGAAGTAAAATAGCGAATCTCCTATAGCATTTAAAACTTGATAAGTTCCTGAAGTATTAGTGATTATATTTAAAGCTACAAATAATGCATTAAAACCTTTTATCATACCAGTAGCCGCTAAGACTCCTAATGTTGGAGCAAACACACCTGAAATAACGTCTATAAAACTGTTAAATAAACTTTTCTTTTCATTGGATTCTTGTCCATCTCCGCCTTCTGTTTGGAAGCCTCCAATGGCAACTACATCTGCATAAACATCTGGCACATGATTTCCAATAACTACTTGATATTGTCCACCGCTTTTAACAACCGTTACAACACCATCCATCTTTTTTAGAACTTCTGTATTTGCTTTACTTTCATCCTTAAGCTTAAAACGAAGACGTGTGATACAATGAGTTAAACTATTAACATTTTCCTTGCCTCCAACATTTTTTATAATGTCGGTAGCTAACTTTTCGTACTTCATAATAACCTCTCCTTTGTATAATTTTATTTAGTATTTGTAATTAATTTTTTATTATAAAAAAAGGCGAGACTAAGAATAGATAGTATAAGTCCTATACCATCAACTTTAGTCTCGCCTGCATTACCAGTAACAATCCTTATTATTCATTTGTCCTTTGGGTTACCCGCTGAATATGAATAGTTAAATATAACTTTTCCTCATCAGTGAGTTCTATATCCAGATATTTCTCTATTTTAAGCATACAATCATAAGCCTTTTTATACTTTGCCTTAATCTTCTTCAAAAGAAAATCATCATCACTTTCTATCAACTCTTTTTTATTTAACCTTTGGAAGAAAAACCTCAGGTGAGTTACAAATCTTTCATAGCTGATAGAGCTTTCATCAAGAGTTATACCATAAGTATAAGTAACAATACTTAAAACATCCTGTATCTTCTTGGTGTACTCCGCTACATCTTCCATCTTATTATAAGAACTATTCAGTTGAGCATTTATCAGATGAAGAGTTATATTTCCAGCTTCATCCTCTGGTAGCTTTTTCCCTAGCTCCTCTTCAATAAATTCCAGAGCTTTTAAACCAACTTGAAATTCTTTTGCATAAAACTTCTTTATTTCCCAAATCAATGGATTGAGATTTTTTAAACCTTCATCATATAGCTTTATTGCATTATAGATATGGTCTGTGAGAGTAACATATATATAATCATTTAGCTTGGTACTTAGCATATTTTTTGCATACTGGATAATATCGTAGCATAATGAAACATACTCTGAAGGAACATCTTCTAATAATAACTTAAATTTTTCTGAAGCATCATTTTGCTTGAGTATAAAGGTTTTTTCAATTAAAGCTTTATCAACCTTTTCACCAGCACTCTTTTTAAATGCAATTCCACATCCCATAACAACAAACTCATGATTATCTGAATCTTTAGCAAGTATTGCGTTGTTATTGAATATCTTTTTTATTATCATTTCTATACCCTCACCTCCCTCAGCTATAATAAAGGTTTCTAGTTTTAAATTTATCCTTCCATTGTTTTGTAAAAACAAATTCTCAAATACTTCAGCTGTTGGTCTTATCGAAAGTTTGAAATTTTTAAATAAATCAAGATTTTATTTTCTAAAGTTATAATTTAGAATAAAAAACCTCAATTAATCAAAAGAAAAAATAATTTTTCTTCTCATTAATTAAGGTCTCGCCTGATCGAATCAGTAACAATCCACTTATTTAACTGTTTTAATTGTAACCGTTTAACTATATTTCTATGATAACGGTTTTTTCGCCACATGTCAACAACTTTTTTAATGGTAAGTTTTACATAAACCATCAATGGTACATGCTAACTTACCATATTTAAACTCCAAGTAATTCAAGTAATCGATTATTGTATTGGAAGGCTCCTAGCTATTTCATTGATCTTTTCTTTTTGAATAGAATATTTTTCTGGAATTTTTTCTATAAACTGAAATAATAGCGTGCTATACGCATTAGATAATCGGGAGGAATTCTCTAATGCTTCTAAAATATTCTTTATGGTATCTTCTATGTTTAACTTTAGTTCTATCTCCAAATTTCCTGCTCTCACATAGCAAGCTAAAACATTTTGATATACTCCTTTATTTCTCCACTTCTCAGCTTCTAATTTATTTAATTCTACTCTTAAGTCTTTATTTTCTCTTTGAAAATTTTTTTCTAGTGATTCACACATTCTTTGGGTCCCTCTTTGATTGTTTTCTACTGAAGCTCCAATTTCCTCTAATGCTTCATCAAAAAATGTTTTTATGGATTTTATTTGTACATTTTGATTATCTATATATTTTTGCATTTCCTTTTGATTATTAAGAGATAAATTTTTAAATTCATCTCTATTTACTATCATAGATTCATTGATTTTTTGCTGAATTCCATCAGCACTATCATTCTTAAACTTTTCAAATTCTCTACTTAAGTTTTGCGAAATATTCTCTATTTCATTTTTGTTTACACGATAATTAAAAAATATATTTCCTCCTAATAAAGCAATAATAGCTGCTCCTATAGCTCCCAATGCCCAGTAAATAGTGTCTAATATCTTCCCATTAAATTCCTTTTGATTCTCGTAAAGCAATTTATAAGTTTCTGCTTCAGTAAGTTGAGAATCTGAAGTTTGTGTACTAATTGCGGTCATACTACCATTATTGCTTATTTCATTATAATTTGTTTCTGCAAATGTTTTTGTACTGATTACTATAATAAACATAAAAACAAATGCAATTAATGACATGCATTTTTTCACCATTCAATCCCCCTGTATACAATTTTTTATATCTATAAATCATAAATAATTTTAATATTTAACTTTTTAAGCTTCTTATCTGTTTAATAATATTGTCTTTTCAAAATGTTGATTAAAACTACACTTATCTCAACATTCTTCTATTATATACCGTGTTTTGAATATATGTAAACTTTAATATTACTTGCTAAATATATGATAATAGTACATTTTCTTTGATTTTATGCATACAAATTTAATTTGTTATTTTAAGTTAATCATAAGTAAACATATACCTATTCTACATACTTAATTTATATAAACAACCTTTCCTGCAAAAATACATCTATCAACCAAATCAAAATAGAGAGTGCTACCTTCATTCCTCTATAACATTTTAATCTTACTACAAGCTATATTCCAAAGTATGTTACAATAAACTTAAGATATTGTTATTTATAAGACATTAACATAGATCTTATGCCAATTAGAAAGGAGTTGTATAATTTTGATTTTAGAAACAGAAAGATTGATAATAAGAAGGTTTTGTGCTGATGATTGGAGCGATCTCTATGAATACCTTTCTCAAGAATCAGTTGTTAAATATGAGCCTTATGATATCCACACTGAAGAAGATTGCAAACAATCAGCCATCTATCGTTCAAAGGATGATGCCTTTTGGGCTGTGTGCTTAAAAGAAAATAATAAGTTGATTGGAAATATTTATTTTAAAGAGCAAGGACCTAAAGAATTTTCAACTTGGGAAATAGGTTATGTATTTAATCCAGCATACTATGGAAAGGGCTACGCTACGGAATCCTGTAAAAGAATTTTAAAGTATGCTTTTGAACAACTAGGAGCCCATAGAGTTATAGGGAAATGTAATCCCGAAAATAGTGCATCTTGGAAGCTGATGGAGCGACTTTCAATGAGAAAAGAAGGAGATTTTAGGAAAACAGCCTTCTTTAAAAAATCAAATGATGGAACTCCACTATGGCACGATGCATACCAGTATTCGATATTAGATGAAGATTTTCTTTCCACAACCCAATAAAATTTCATCAATTTAACTTCACTCTTTACAAAAATTAAAGCATATGAAAAATAACACCTATCAGTTCATTACGCTGATAGGTGTTATTTCTATACAGGCTTTTAACCTTAGCTATACTATGTATTTTTAAGCCTTGCTATCTTCATAGCCTATATTTTTATTCTAATTCAATATAGTAACATCCTATGAAGCTGGGGTTACATTAACAATACAACCAGCTGTAAAGATGCTATTACTATCCACGTGACTTGCCACGATTCTAGTTTGTCCCTCTTTTATAGCTGTTACTTTTCCTGTTGCATCAACAGTAGCTATTGTTGGGTCCTGTGAAACCCATTCAATATATTTATTTGATGCTTCTGGTGGTGTTACTGTTGCTATTAAAGTTTCTTCCTGTCCTATATTTAGATCAGTTATAGATTTATTCAAATATAACCCTGTTGATGGAACACCATCATATGGATAAAATCCTGTTGGTGGTTGGTATTTAAAAGGCGTAGCGCCAAAATTAGTAGTTGTCGTTCCACCATAACTACTACTTCCAAATGTGACCATTGGATAATATTGATTCCATGTTGGCAAAGGTCTATCGCCAAACCAATTTCCATTCTTGGAAAAGTTAATAGTTTTATTATCTATATCTAATGCTATACCTAGGATATCTCCTGCTTTAAGTGCCTCGCCATATTTATTTATTAATGGATCTGATGTTAATGGATACATGTTGCCATTATATCCGTTATAGCTTTTTTGATTTTTTGATTCAAAATTTTCAGTTCTAGCAATAAATAATTCATTAGCTACTCCAGCAAGATTAAAGGCAGATGATACATTAGTAACTTCCCAATACCACTTACCAGTAGTTTTATAATTAGTTGCTTTAACACTACCACCGAGTCCACCAGTTACAGTCAAATTACCATTTGACAATGTTGCACCGACACTTTTATTTACGGGATTCCATGTAGTTGCAGTTGCTGCAAAAACATTTGAACTAGCTAAAATAAAAATTAACATAGTTATTATCGACGTTCTGATTCTCTTATAAGACTTCTTCTCCATCTTATACCTCCATCCATTAATTTAATGTTTTTTTATTCAATGAACTTGAATATATTAACATTGTTCCATATAAATCTATATAATTCAATCTTTTCCATTAGTCAATTATCAACATATTATTAACTTAATGTATTTTTTGTAAATCTTTTAATGGATACTTTTAATTCCACAAAACAACATTTCAATGTTGTAAGTTCCATACTATACCCCCATATTGTTAAACCAACACTATTGGGAGAAAATTAAAAGTACTGAATCCTGATGAATTAAAGATTCAGTACTCAAGTGTAACTCACTCTATTTTTGTCTAATTTTAACGATAATTCGGTTATAATTTATCCTACTTTGATACTTAATTATTAGGAGTATACTTGCTATTTCCTATGATTTGACTTGTAATTTCAGTTAAATCCTCATCATCTATTTTCTCATTAACGACAACGTCTGCGTTGTATTTTACTTTATCTGTATCAGACACATTCTTTCCATAGTAGTAACCATCAATAGCTAAGTCTCCTAAAGTAAAATCCCCAGTATTATTAACATCTGTAAAAACCTCAAATTCCTTTTCTCCACAGTTTTCTGTTAATAAATCATTTTCAGTTCCTGCGTTATCAGCTATACGAGTAGCAATAACATCAACTTTTCCTTTTCCACTGCCTTTAGTTTTGAATTTTAGTTTTACTAAGGTCTTGTCTGCATTTATTCCATTGGTTTCTCCTTGGCTAGCAATGATAAATCTTAAATCACCAGTTTCAGGATTCTTTATTTCTTTATAAACTTTTAAACCTTCTATATCTTCGTAACCTACATATTCAAATAAATCTTTGTCGTAGTTGATTTTTACGTCTTCCGCAAAGGTATCTTTAGCATTATGTAAGACTATATCTGTTGTAAATTCTTGATTTGCCGGTATTTTGGTTTTTTCTGATTCTACGGTTACAGTTTCTTTTGTTGCTGTTACGTCGACAATACAAGTTGCTGTAATATCTGTATTCTCTATTTTAGCTATAATAGTTGCTTGTCCTTCCTTTATTGCTGTTATTTTTCCTGCTGTATCAACTGTTGCTATTGCTGTATCACTTGATGTCCAAATGATATTTTTGTTTGTTGCCTCTGAAGGTGTTATTGTTGCTACTAAGCTTTCTGTTTCTTCCACATTTAGGTTAGTTGTAGATTTATTTAGTGATATGCTTGTAGAAGCAGTTTCAATAGGTGTATTGTCAAATGGCGAAAATCCTACAGGTGCTTGATATGCGAAAGGTGATGCACCAAAGTTAGTAGTTTGAACTCCTCCACCACTACTAGATCCAAAGGTCACGAAAGGATAATATTGATTCCATGCAGGTAAATTTATATCTGAAAACCATTTTCCATTTTTTGCAAATCTAATTTTCTTATTATCTATATCTAATGCTATACTTATAATATCTCCACCCGCGAAAGACTCCCCATAACCTTTTATTCCTGGATAAATAGTACTACCATATCCATAATAACTTAACTGATTATTTGACGTACCATTATCTTTAGTAACATTAAATAATTCATTAGCTACTCCAACCAGTTCGCAGGAACTGCTAATGATCTTTAACTCCCAATACCACTTGCCAGATATTTTGTAGTTAGTTGCTTTAACGTTACCAACATTACCACCAAATGCTGTCGTCAAATTATCATTTGATAATGTTACATTACTTGCCTTATTAGCAGGATCCCATGTAGTTGCACCCACTGTACTCGTTGCAAAAATATTTGAACTAGCTAAAACCAAAACAGCTATACTCATTACAGCTATTAAACTATTTCTAAGCTTTTTAAATCTTTTATTCTTCATTCTTAATTTTCCCCCTCATCAAATTCCGATAATCATTTCAAATTGGTTATTATAATAACAACTTTATTCTGTCACATTAATACATTAAACTCAATAAAAACCATTCATCAAATAATAACAGGATAATTTATATAATTAAATTAAAGTAAGTTTTGCAAGTTTCAATTTTAACTTGATTAATCCTTCGAAAAAATTTCATTAACCAATAATCTTTTTCGAAATAATTTTATACATTTATAAAATATTATACATTTACCTTTAAGTTTAAATAACTCTAAATCATTTCATAAAACGTTAACATAATCACTGGAGGAATTTTATTGATTTTGTAGAATATTAGATAGTGTTGTGGATACTTATGACTTTAATTCTATGTAATTCCAAAGTAAACTGAAACTGCCCTTTATGAGTTGAAAGATATTTCTACTCAACCTCAAAGGTTACTTAGTTCATTACTAAAGTAACTTTACATCTAATAAAAATAAATTAATTAAGAAGGTGCAGTTTATGAAATTTAGAAAAATATTTAGCGTTGCTTTAGCTGGTGCTCTTCTTCTTACTTCCACTTCACTCTTTGGTGAAGGTAACGTAGCAGATGCAGCAGTGATTAGCTCAATCCCTAATACCACCAGAACTTTAAAGAGTTATGATAATAGCTTTTTATCAGTTACTGGCTATGCATCCTTATCAGGAGGGGTAAAAGATAGAAGTTCCTATGTTGGAACTTCCTATTACCGCACAGTTAAAACTAGCAGAGAGTTTTTACAAGCTCTTTTAGATGCTAAAAGTGGCTCGGTAAAGGTAATAGAGATTGCAGCAAACTTGAATTTAGGTTGGAAAGAATTAAATTTAAGTTCAACTGAAATTCAAAAATATAATTTTGTAGCAAAATATGAAGACCCAACCAATGGATACACCAATCCAACCTTACAAGCAAACGGTGTATCTAAAATAAACGTATCTGATACAAATGGGTTAACTATTTTTTCAACCTCTGGAAGCACAATTAAGCATGCAGAATTAAAATTACAATCATCAGCTAACGATATTGTGATAAGAAATCTTAACTTTGATGAAATGTGGCAATGGGATGATGTAGGAAATCACAAAGAAGTAGGCTGGACATTTATCAAGGTTAATGGCGCCAATAATGTATGGATAGACCACTGTAAGTTTGCTATAGGAGCCGATGGTATGGTTGATATTGAAAACGGTTCCTCTGGATTAACCTTTTCTTGGTGTAAATTTGGATTAGAAGCTAATACAAATCCTGCTTCTGATAGTGCAATTTATAAGTCAATAACTTACATGGAACAAAAATACACTTCAAATCAACTAGCTTCAACTAGCCTTTACTATAAAATGCGTAAAGCTGGAGCTACACCAAATCAAATCATGGCTTATTCAGCTTACCACAGTAAGTGTCATCTAGTAGGTTCTGGTGATAAGGATTATGTAAATTATGTTGATAGTAACGGTAAAGATTATAAGGATGGAAACCAAAGATTAAGAATAACCCTTGCGTATAATCAATATAGTAATGTTGGACAACGTGTTCCAATGATACGTCAAGGTGTTGGCCATATGATCAATTGTTATATCGATGACACTACTCATATGAACTTAGAAAATAGCGTTAGTTCTTTCAAAGCTAACAGCACTTCTCTAGCTCGTGGAATGAATGCAAGAAATGGAGCTTCCATTGCAGCAGATACTTGTGTTTATAATGGTGTTACTGAACCAATAGTAGGAACCGAACTTCAAGGTCAAGACACTTCTAATATGGATCCTCAATGGGCTAACTTATTTAAGAATGCTTATAACAGAAACTTAATTGTAAACTCACAAGTGACAAACGCAAATGGAACATATACAGGCAGTAGCTGGGATAATAATGGTGTTAATCTATTTACCAAAGGCTTTGTTTGGTACAATAAATCAACACTAAATAAGTGGGCATGGTCTTCCTCCATTGTTGGAGCAGCAAACATGAGCAAAACAAAACCACCAACTACACCATTTACTTTCCAATATAATTACACTGAAAAATTACCTTATTCATATAATGCAGTTCCTTTAAATGATGTTGTACAAACTGTAAAACAATACTCTGGAGCAAGCAAAGTTACTTTAAGTGCTAAAGATTGGTTGAAAACAGTTTACTCAACTTCTTCAACACCAACTACTGGATCAAGCGTTAATGTTGGTTCTTACTATAGAATCAAAAATGTTAACAGTGGTAAATATCTAAGTGCTCCTACTGATGCTAGTGGAACAAAACTTGTTCAAACTGCTGACAAAACACAAGCAACATCACTTTGGAGAATTGTCGCTGGAGATACTGGTTACGTAAACCTTGTAGCACAAGTTGGAAGTGCTTCAAAAGTAATCGATATCCCTGGAGCTTCAACGGATAATGGTGTTCAACTACAAATCTGGGGCGGTACTGCTGGTGCTGATTGGCAACAATTTAAACTGAAAGATAATGGAGATGGTACCTTTGGAATTTTAACAATGATCTCCGGTGGCACCCAAGGTCTTGATGTTAATGCAAAAAGTACAGCTGAAGGTGCAAGTGTAATTCAATATAATTACGCAGCTAGTGCAAATCAAAAGTGGGTTTTTGAATTTGTAAAATAATTTTTAGGAAGCTTACTACAAGTTTCAAAATAGAAACTACTGAAGAGGTTGAGTATATTCTTCATGGCAGCGCTTCCACGATAACGTTTACC